>NZ_CP155082.2:0-66452 GCF_039634385.2 Mucilaginibacter sp. PAMB04274 | reverse complement strand
ATTTTTTCTTTTTGCTGTTTAATCATCTTGTCGGGCAAGCCGCATTCAAGCTGTTATTTAGGCGCTCTGCCGGATTAATATTACTTTTACGCAATTTTTAACGCTTCTGTAAAAATGTGCGCTTAAAACGGCTGATATGCTTTGCCAACATGCCGACCGAAGGGAGAAAAATAAAACCCTTTGCGAAGCAAAATCCTTTATATATTGATTATGCTATTAAGATATAATAATGGTCGAAATACTATAATGGTTCTTAAAAAAAAGGCTGTTTCTGAACTGGAAACGGCCTTTTTAATTTCCTGTTGGTCGGTATGTTATAATAGCTGCCTTTCAGGGTCGAAAAGATATAACGGTTGGTCGAAATACTATAATGGTTATCAGCTTAAGGTCGAAAAGTTATAACAGTTGGTCGAAATACTATAATGCCAAAGTAGGGTAGGGTCGGTATACTATAATGCTCGGTCGACAAGTTATAATGCCCAGTCGGTATGTTATAATGCTCCCATAGTCGGCTCAATGCTTAAAAAGCCTTCATGTATCATTCGTATTGCCTCGCTGTCCTTAAGCTGTTTGGCTTTATTCCATTCGTTGGCTTTGAAGTACACCGATTTTAAAACCTCGACCTTTTTTTGAAGGTCTGCATCAGTGGAGTTCAGCCACCTTTGAAATGCATCTGTCTCTTTCTCAAAGGCTGTAATTCTGCTTAATCTTTCCTGCGGGTATATACTATCAAATAAATGCCTTAAGTCCTTTAGAAGCGTTAATTTTAGCTTATGATCTACCGACATTCTTTGCATGATCTCGGGATGCATATTTGAGGTAAAATCGAATTTGATCAGATAATCCTCAACGTATTTGTTTTCGACGTTTCCGCTTACAAACTTGTACTCAAATGAAAAGTGAAGTAACTTCTTGTCACTATTGATATTCTTATAGATTGATTTCAGAATATTGCTGACAGCTTCTTTTTTATGCTTTGGCTCTTTCTCTACTGGGTTCCCTTTTTTATCGGTTTCTTTCATATATCGAACACCTGCGATATCGGCCAGGTGATCTACGGAATACAGGGGAACATCAACCTTGCCCTGTTGGGATGCATAGATATGAAAAACCTTATTAAGAAAAATGTAAATCTTCTTTCTGGAATGCCCGCCCTTGCCTTTGCCAATGGCCGGAAGCCTGGTGGTGTCAAGCGTATAATATCGTTTTACGAAGCCCTCTATAATTACATCAGAAAGGCGTACTTCATAAACTTTCTTTGTTCCCAGTACCGTACCGCTTTGCAAATAAATGTCTTTTAGAATAGGAAAGTTTTCAAGTTTGATGATCTTTCCATCTTCTCGGTAGTCATGCACCCTTGAAAACAGGATATTGGTTCTTAGCATCCGATAAAGCGTATAATCAAGCACACTTTCAAATTTGTGTCCCTCATATACTGGCGCCTTGACACGGCCACTGACGATATCAGGATGAACAGCGCAAAGGTTAGGTGCGCTTATCCCTGTAAAATCGCTATATTCTTTTATGGTAAACTTAGTATAGCCAAACAGGTTGTTATTAATCTTCTTGCTCATGAAAATGATAAAGTCCAAAACGTTTTGGGCATCACCTTCAAAGCTGTTATCAATATCCATTAGGTTATCTGCAACACTTCTATCAACCCTTGATAGGCTGTAGCTTAGTTCCTTGGCTTTATCTGATAGTACGTTGTTTTCCATAATAACACAAATAATGATATCAATATACAAAGATATCAATATATCTTAAATAATAAACATTTTGATTGGATTTTTTTAAAGTGTAATTGTAAAAATACGCATTTTTTCTTTTAGCTGTCTAAAGTCCAAAACCATTAAGGGGTGGGGCGGGTAGTCATGTTTATAACTCTAACAGCATTATAGTATTTCGACCTATTGGAATGCTGACCATAAAAAAAGCCCCATTAAGGGGCTAATTCTTAGTGTTCGTTCGGTAAGTATATTAAATCATTTTGTAACCAAACGTGTACCAGATCAGCTTTAAAATCAGAAAAGCGAATATCAATTTCCTTAATGACATTCTTGTTTCCATCTTCAACTGAAAGTTTGAAATGATTGCCTTGCAGCCGTTTTAATATCCAGACTTGAAACTCTTGGGTATCCTTGATATCCCTTGAATGGATACAGATTAAATCAAGCAACCAGTAGCATTCATAAGTATCAGCAAGGTATTTTGTTCCTTGGGTTATGTGGATTCCGAAAGTGTACTTATAAACTGATTCAGAACCTCCTGCAAACTGGTTAAATTCGTAAGTGCTGTTTAACCTAAATTCTTCCATGATCTTAAATTTTAATCGTAAACCTGAATTAGTTTACATGCGTCACTCCGGCTCTAAGGCCGAATAAGTGCAAAAAATTTGGAAAGAAAATGCGGTGGGTTCCCTTTGGGATACCCATTTTGTTTTTAAATTATTTGGTGCGGAATGGCAATGAGGGCTGCCCACGTTTCGGGATTATGGGCCGAACTTTGTATTTAAACTAATAATATGACTACTCCCTAATGATATCCTTTAAACAATCACCCCCTCTATATATAGGGAATGCTATCAAAAGAAGCGAAGCTACGCGAGCTGGCCACAAAATATTACTATCAAAAAGTCACACCCGGACTTTCTCCAGGAATAACTTTTGCTATCAAACCATACAGTAGTTAGAAAAGGGAATACTGTACTTCCGCATCAATTACAATATATTGTTCTTTAATAAAGTGCTTGATGGCGTCCTCGGCAAACGTTTCAAAGCAGGTGTAACCGTATAACGATTCAGGATGAAAGAAATGTGACTTGCCGTCTTTTTTACCTGTAACCTGATTGATGCTGCTAACCTGCAAATGTGATATGCAAGGTAGGGCGTTGTCTTTAAGTACATTAAATGGTTTGAACCTGAAATGCAGTTCTACCTTTGTACTGCCAATGATTTTAGTGTAGTGATTTTCTGTTAAAAATTCTTGATGAATGATCATTTCCATAACAATAAAGCTTAAATTTTTATTGCATGGGTGTAGGAACTGTGAGCATATCAGTCAAGGGCAGTGAGGTACGAACCGTTTATATACCCTTGACAGATATATAGCGACGTTCCACCTTTGCATACTAAAAATTTAAGCGGTTACTGGAAGCGTTCTGCCAAGGCTGAACAGATAATTGCTATCATAATTAATAACCTGGTAGATCTTCAGGTAAACTTAATGCTATCAAAGTGGGTGGCGGATCTCATTGCCGGCATAAGAATTTGCTACGATCTTAGATCGATAGCATAGGGGGATTATTGTGCATCCTTTTTTGCAATAAATTCCTCGAGAACTTTTAGCTTTTCAGGTGGTATTGCGCCTATGCCTGGTAAAAGCGCCTTTACAATGCCCGCAAGCTCCTTCAATTCTGCGTTTTTTTCACTATAAGCTTCCTGAAAACCGACTGCAAATCCTTTTGCAGCAATACGAGCATCATCTACATTCTTATAGGTGCTGTCTGCATATTGGGTAGCCTTGCCAATAATGCTTTCCATCAATTTTTTACTTTCTGCGGGTACTTCCATAATTAATTGTAATTTGATAAAAATGTAGATCGACTTGCAATAGCCCCAAGAATAACGCCTTTGAAAATATGATTTTTACGGTTTCCCGTATTTTAAAAAGCCCTATTCAGGGCTTCTATTCAGATATAGTGATTTTAAAAATTGTTCTTCGGTTTCATCACTGTTTAAGATTTCATAGTGGAATACGGTTGTCAGTTCATCCCCAATTGCCTTAGCTTCCTGGTCAGATAATGCGTCTGCCATTTCTTTAAGTTTTGCTTGATCGTCTGATTCGCAACAGGAAATCATCATGTCGCCATATTCTTCAAGGTTTTCAACTCCGTACTTCTTAGCTAATTCTGGATTCAATTTAATAGTATTCATATCTTAAATTTTAACATAAACCTGAATTGATTTATGTACCCGTCACTGGCAATAAGACCGAATACGTGCAAATTCTTAAGGAAAGAAAATGCGGTGGGTTCCCTTCGGGATACCCATTTTGTTTTTTTAAGGATTTGGTGGTTAGACAGAGGGTAGGGGCACATTTCGGAATTAGCGCCGAACTTTGTATATAAATTGATTAGGGTAACTCCCAAGTCGTTACAATGAAGATTTCTTTAATTTCGGGTGCTATCATTATGAACCCTGATCAGGCGGTCGGCCAATGAATAACGCTATCAAAAGGAATGTTCCGGATCTTCTCGAGACAAACTAAATGCTATCATAATCACAAGCTGCGCCTGGGGGCCAATTCAAATAATGCTATCAGTTAGGGAAGTGCCCTGCCCTGATCTGCGGATGCTCAGGGAACGGTATAGTAGCAAAAGTATAAAACGCAAAAAGGCGTTGGCCGAAGCCAACGCCCATGATCTAACTAAAAGGAACGGCTAAAAGAAAAAAATCAATATGCTGAAATGTCTAAATTTTTGGATACGGGTTCTGTCACTTGTCCCACTGGTAACGCTTTATAAGTATAGGTTTCAATCAGCTTGTCATCAGCATACACCTTTATTAAGGCTGTTATAGGCGTTTGTGCGGCATCATCGGTGTTTTTGGTCTGTGTGGCTGACAAAAGAAAACCCAGCCTGTTAACAGCTTCCTTGCTCTCTACAACAAGCTTATTACTGGTCAAATCTGCTATATAATTATAAGCATTTCCTTGTGCAATTACCTGTGTCCATTGGGTATTTGCAGGGGTGCTTATCAACGGCTCAACAAAAGCGCCTTCGCCCTTGGTTAATGAATTAATGGTAAATAGTAACTGGTAGTTTTGATAATTGCCGGAAAATTCAACTTCAACCTTTACTTTCTTTTCCGACTTTGTTTGTACATCAGGGTCGTTGTCTTTACTGCATGAAATGAACATCAATGCTAATACACAAAGGCTTAATAACTTTTTCATAGGTGGTAATTTTAAAATTTAATTGATTTCAATGATTTTACTTTTTGCTCTCGCGCGTTGTACCAGATCCCTGATCGTGTCATTCAGGTTTGACTGAGGGATGCCATTTAGGGCAATTACAACGTCTTGCTTATCGGTGGTAAATAGGGTCAAGGTCATAATTTTCAAAATCCTCATTATTAGATTTTGCTTGATGACATAATCCTTTACCCTATACAATTCAAGTGTTACAAGCGTATAGCTGAATATCCCAGTCCTTATTTTCAAGGTTTCTGCTGTAAGGATATAAAGCGTTAGACGGATATAAAAGAACCGATAGAAAGCCATAGCCAATACTACAATTGCAGGTAAACAGAGTGTGTTTAACCAAAAAGCCCCGACCAGTAACGCCACTGCAATAAATAACAATCCAAAGACTGATAAAAAGCAGTAGGAAATGGTGGGGCTTAATTGTAAGTATCGTTCCTGATTTGGGATGCCGATACTATTCATACTATCGGCTTCGTTGGTAGCCTTTATCTTCCTGATTCTGAACCTTTATATCCTGTGGTTTTTCGTACACAAGCTTTAGGTCTTTATCATACAGGCTAAGATTTTTGAACTGGGGGCTTGCAGCTACAAAAGCCTTTTCTTCGGTGCCGTTCTTCTCGAGGGTTACCGATTGAAGGTTGCCACGTTTTAAAGAGGACATTAACCGTTCCCTATGATCGGGGTCGTTTAGTTCTTTTATTGGATGGGTGGTAACAGCTTTATCCAGGTCAAAGCCGTAATTTTTATAGAAGGTTTTAAAGGAAAACTGGCCTTGATCGTTCTTCTTTTCAAAATCAAGCTTCATCCAAACTTCTTCCTTACGCTTTATTGGCTCGCCTGATTCGGTCAAGTTCTGCTTATCTGTGATTTCCGCATTCTTTTGAATAGAACGGCCTGAAAGAAGGTTGTAAGCTTCTTTGGCAGTTATATCGTTCCCTTTATTTAAAGTGAACACACGGCTTACAGGATCTTGTACTGTGCCGTTGGCATTGCCTTTTTCAAGGGTAGCCTGATAGTCGTTTAAAAAATAGTTGTCGGTTGTTTTGCTTTTACTAAACCGCAATTCATAATTTACCATATCCTTAGCGTTTGGCGTACTAAATGCAGCCGAAGCGCCCAAGGTAAATTTATCCGAACCCTCTTTTAACCGAACTTCTAATGCAGAATTGAGATTTTCCCCAAAGCCCAGGTATTTAAGGCTTTTTTTAAGGTATTCAAAATTCTGTTCGTTAAGTTGAGTTTTCTTCATATCAAAAGTTACATCCTCAAAATTAACAAATCTCTTTTCCTTATCTGTCGGTTCTTGGGTAAAATGTCTGATAATATACCCTTTATCATCGAGAAAGTAGTATAGATCGTTTTTGTCTACAACCAGGGCGTCTAAAAGAAGATCGTACTTGTCTTTTGCCGATAACTGGTGACCGTCGATCACATCAGGAATTGAAGTTAACTGCTCGTGTGTAAGCTTTGGTTTTTCAAGGGCGACTGTAGTGTCTGCCTTTTCTTTAAAGGGAGCTTCGTAAAGCTCTTTCTGTTCAGCACTCGGTGGAATGACCTGAACCGGATTTGGGATAATGTCCATGTTACATAGTTTTATGGTTAATAATCTTTATAAGAACTCTATTAAATGAGCATCAGGGATAGAAGTGGTTATCCTTTTTGCTGTGTAATGGAAGGGTGATGGGGGGGCAAAAAGATATGAACGGATAGCCCGACCGTAGTGATGCCCAAATCATTTTATCAGGAAATTTTAACTATTTCAAGCTTATAATCGCTATCCAGTTTATAAAACCCGGTGTATGCGTCGCCATTTTTAGGCTTAAACTTTGTCTTGTCTGACGTACCTTTTTGGCACAAATCCAACAAATCTTTAAGCGTAATCTCCTTGCCTGAAATTTCTCTCCAAACGGTAAATTCGCACTTAATTTCATCATTCCTGTAATTCGAGCAACAATACGCCTTATGATTAGCCGAAACGCTGCCTGTCTTACACTTAGGGCATTTAATGATCTCAAAATCAAACTTAACCTTCAAATTATCATCAAGAATAAGCTTCGCCCCAAAAGTCTTTTGGCTATTACTCAAAAAATCCGTCCTATAATCCGTCGAACTACCGTTCAAAAGAACCTCGGCCTCATTTTCGGACAAAAAAACACCTGCAATGTTCCTGTTGATATACAAATCACATTCTTTATCATTAAAAAAGCCTTCGCAAATAAACGCCTTGTTAGAAATTTTAACTTCCTTAGCACATTTAGGGCAGGGCGTATCTAAAGAATTATGCTGAAAATGCGGCTTAATAACCCCTTCTTCAATCACCAACTTTGCGGAAAACTGCTTATTATCTTTATTAACCAAGTCATCAAAGAAATCCGTTTCCTTATGATCGGCAAGCTGCTTAACAATATTCTGTGTCATTTCCTTACCGAAGTAGGTCTTAAAAATCATAAAGCTGCACTTATCGTCCATACTTTTAAAATGGTTGCACATATAACCTTTAGCGCCCTCTATCAAGTCTCCTTGATTGCAAACGGGGCATTTAGCGACTTTATCCATAAAATGAGATATTTATATATTGATATAAGAAATGTCGTTCTAAAAGCCTTTCTTTTGGGCTAAGTAGCCCAAAAACGACAAATGGTTTTTGTCGTTCGGCTTATGTGTTTTAATATTGCTTCTCTTACCAAACTGCCTGTGAAACGAAAAGTAAGAGAATTGGCTCCGGCCAATAATCACTGATTTGGGCGATTCATTTTCTGTTACGGCAGTAACAGTTACAATGTCATCCGCAAGGGTAAAAGAGCAATCTTTGTTTGTGAGCCAAAGCGAAGCTTTGCAGTCATAAACTTTACCGATTAAATCATTGGAAAAAACCGTATGAAATTTGCATTCTCTAAACTGCTTTCTAAGCAGGTAGATTTGTTGTTTTGAGGGGCGAACGCCTAAAGCGACGAACAGGCAACGGCCAAAACCGTTAAACTTTGAACTATTCAGATGGGCAAAAGCGATTGCCTCCATTGCTGAAAAAAACAAAAAAACGTTAGTTGGTTTATGTTGATCTCCGGCATACCAAAGGCCGTTTGTACAGGCAAGCTTTACGGTCTTAAAGCCAAACAGCTCACTATCTTTAAGATCATCATTAGCATAGTAATTAAAAACCAACCTTCCGGCATGGTCAAAATGCAGCGAGTTAACAAAAAGGCGCTGGACCGCAAGTCCAACGCCTAAAACTGAAAGTAAAGGAATAAACGTGTTATCTGCCTCGTCCTCGTGAATTTTCGATATCGTGTTCATCTTCTCCTACTGGGTTATTTTTACCATGATCGGGGTCGTTAACGTTCTTCTCGTTCTTTACATCGTCTGCATCTTTGATTTTTAAAGTGTCTAATTGTGCAGGTGACATTGCCGATGCATTACTAAATTCATGCTTAACCACATTGATCTCATTCGCTATGGATTTATCATTAGGAAACTTTTGCTGTTTGCGCTCTAACTGTTTTTCGACCTCCTTTAAGGCGGTTAGATATCCTTTTGAATAAGATTGTTCTTCGGCTGACTGTTTGCCCATCAAACGGTTTATTCCGGTAAACAATAGATAGCTTAAACCACCGTCTATTAGCAGTGATAAAACTAAGGCACTTCGATTTGAGCGTAGGCCGTTTTTATCAGCCGTTCTATACTGAACTTCTGTACCGTCCGAAAGGGTAATAACTTCTCCCTCCCGTAATTTGCGTTTCTTTTCAGGCGATAGGGTTTCGTCGTTGATGGCAACAGGAATTTTTATCTTCCTCGGGTCATAGCTTAAAAACTGGTTTGTCAAATTGTCAAACTCTATTATTTCAGAGGCTGCATTACCTTCCTTATCGATCACCTCTTTTTTTATATTGGCAACCTCACCGCTAACAAGCTGCTCATGCTCCTTTTCGGATAAAAGGAGGTGTTTCTGTACGTCCTTGTAAACAGGGTCTATCCTTAGCTTATTCTCGCCGTTCTGATCTACTACAGATAAACGGGCTGCCATTGCTTCAATTTCAAACCCATCATTACCCTTTACATTTTTGAGTTCTACAAGGTCGGTCATATTCCCACGCTTTAAAGCGTTAATATTTTCCCTGTCCATTGTGATTGAGCCTTCTTTATACAGACCTACATTTTCAAGGTCTTTTAAAGGCAACTGGTTATTTAATTGTTCGTTCATGTTACTAAGTTTTTTAATTAGATTTTTCTTTTGAAACTGTTATCCTCCTGGGCAACCAATTCCTTTGCGGTCGGCATACTATAATCGGATTCCTTTACTTTGTTTTCAATCGTATCCAATATCGAAATGGTATTTCTATTGGCTCTTTTGGCTTCAACCAAGGAATTGAAAAGACCGTCATTTACGGTAAGCTGCACCTTATGATTATTGGATAAATCTTGTATGAGGAAATTCCTTTTATCAGCTTCCAATACTTCGTATTTGGTGCCGTTGTATTTGATAACGTCCCCTGTTTGTAGCGTGTTCGGATTGTATTCGGGTGCTTTGGTGGCTTCCTGCTTTTGCTCGATTTTCTTTTCAAAGGCCATTACATAATCAAATATGCGCTGTGCATCTGCTGCTGCTGAATGAATTTCATAAGGGGTATCGGTTAAGACCTTTATCCAACTATCCACATAGGCAATATGTTGTTTGGGGTCGTGGCCGATCTTAAGTTCGTTACCTAAGATCATCGAAGCTATTTCAGCACGTAATTCCTCTCGGGCATAGTCCGGAGTGCCGAACTTGTTTACCAGTTCACGATCAAGACGGCTATGATGCCCTGTCCAATGGCCTAACTCATGAAGCAGGGTCGAGTAGTAACGGTCGGCTGTTTCAAACTGGGGGCGCTCCGGCATGTTTATTTTGTCAAATAGTGGAGTATAAAAAGCCCGGTCACCTGCAACGTGTTCTATTTTTGCACCGGAAGCTTTTACTATACTTTCTGCCCTTGCAACCTTTCCCCATAGTTCATTGTCTTTTATCTCCCGAACTGGCAAAGGTGGGATTCCTTTAATTTGTTCGGCATTAAACACCCAGGCTTTGGTAACAATGGGGCTATTCAATTCTACCTTGATCTTTACAGGCTTACCGTCCGTACCGATAACTGGCCGTTTGTTTTCATCCAGTTTAGTTCGTAAGTCATGGGTTTTCACGAAGTTTATCATAAATCCCTTAGCGCCTTTCTGTACCTGCCAACCTTCACTTTCAGCTTGTTTGAAAGTTGCCCAACGTGGGTCTTGGTAAGGGCTGAATAAATGGAGATATAAAGCATTTAAGCCCTTGTATGGATTGCTTGTAACAGCGTTATAAGGCATGCTATAATCGGTTCCTGCGCTATTCCAAGGCTTCTGCCAAGGTGCAATACCCTCCTTTAATTGCTCGATGATCTTCTCGGCAACTAACTCATACATCTTTTTCGTTTCAGTTGCCATCGTTCGTCTCCTTTCCCTCGTCGTCCAAATCTTCATCAGGTAGCACGTCTGCAACATCTACCCCGTACAATTCCGCTTCGGCTTTGTTAAGCTCTACACTTGCGCCCTCGGCCACAAGCTGTAATTTGTTTTGCAGTGAAATTTCTGTTTTGGTCTTAATTGACATAATCACTTGTTTTAGTTAAAAATTCGGTTAGTTGATCTTTGCGGTTGACGCTTAAAATCTCCCTTAGAAATGGAAGGGGATTGATGCTTTGGCCTTTATACTTTACTATAAAATGTAAATGTTCCCCAGTAACACGGCCTGTTCTCCCGCTACGGCCTATTATAGTTCCGGCCTTTACCAAATCTCCGGCTTTGACAAATCGTACCGCTAAATGGCCGTATGTGGTTTCATAAAATCCATGATTTACTACAACATAGTTGCCGATGATATTATCATAATTGGATACTACAACAGTTCCATGAAGCACCGAATAGATATCTGCCTGACGTGCGGAAAGGTCTATTCCGTTATGAAATTTGAGATTTCCCAGTATAGGATGAATGCGGTACCCAAATCCAGAAGTGAGTTTAATATTTGCCAAAGGCAAACAGGACAATTCAAGGGGTTCACGTTCGGGCAAGTAATTAGAAGTGTAAACGGTGTCTTTTATGATTTTCAGTTTAACAACTGTGTCCTTGACAATACTTTTCTTTTTAACTGCTACGGTGTTAACTTCCTCTACGCTTATAATTGAATTGAAGTCTTGGGCGTAACTATTTACGGCAAAAAGAAAAAAGATGATAAAGGAAATTTTAAAGTGTTTCATAAGCTTTACTATCAAAAAGGTAAATGATCAACCGGGCGACCAATGAATTATACTATCAAATTTGATGTGCCAGGTTCTCTGCAGAGAACCAAACTGCTATCATTAACTTTCTTCCGGAAGATCTCCTGGAATTAGAAATGCTATCAAAATCAGCTGAGGATCTTAGTGCCGGCAGAAAAATTTGCTATCATTTAACTTCGGGTGCTGCCCTGATCTGCGGATGCTCCGGCTTAGGTATGATAGCATTAATTTGAATAATATTGAATGATGTTTTCTACATCCTTGCGGATTTTAAGGAAGTTGCTGTTTAAGATTTTTGCTTTGTTGCCCTTAAAGTCATAGAAGTTTGGTAACTCCCGATAGCCTTTTTCCTCCCGCTGTATATCTGCTAAATTAAGATTGACTTTACAGTGAACGTTAGATGTGGTGTACTTGCCTGTATAATCATTGTTTACATCCGTTGCAATCAAGCCGACTAACTCACCTGTACCTAACTGGGCTATCTTCCCGGCAGGGATAAGAGGGTCGTATTTTTCATTCAGGGATACCGATGTTTTAGAACGGTCAATGCTTAAGCCCTCGCCAATTTGTTTTTTCTTTCCAAAAAGGCGTTCTAACCAATCCAATGTTTCTTTGTTCCGAACCGAACCGGATATAACATTGCCGATTACTGCGGTTATCGTTGTAGCGGTGTCTTTGCCCTGTAGCTGCTTCAACTGGGGTAACTCCTGCAAGCCTAACAACACGGCTACTTTATTACTCCGTGCTGTTGATATCAGGTTTTCAATTTTATGAATAAATAGGGTAGGTGCTTCATCCGCTATAATGGCCGTAGGCAAATTACCCTTGGTATTGATCAGCCTTGTTAGGCGGTTGACCACTACAGAATAACATGTTGAATTGATATTTTGAGTTGCAGGGCTATTTGCCAAAATCAATATGGATGGGTGTTTGGGGTCGCTGATCTTTAAATTAAAATCATCTGCTGAAAACACCCAGGCGGTTTCCTCGGTGTTTAACCTTGAAATAAAAATCTTTAAAGTTCCTATCTGACCTTCCAACTGATCGTATGCCTTTTTCTGTAAGGCCGAAGCAAAAGGAGATAGCAAACTTTCAAGTACGGGATAGGTATTCAGACAGGTAAATATTTCTTCATAAGTCCTGTTTAAAAATGCCAACAAGTGGGCAAATGTCGAGTACTTGCCGTTGTCATGCCTTGAAACGAAATATATACAGGATGCTAAAAAGTTTACTGCGGACTGGGTAAAGAACTTTTCGCTTCCCCCGCTGCTATCGCTTTTCTGTAGGCTCTCTACAATGGCTTCTGCGGTTTCGGATGCATCAGCAAGTGTTTCTATATAATCTGCCCGTAATGGGTTTATCCGTCGGCTCTTTTCAACTTTATCCAAATTGATAACGTTAAACTGGTAATCCTTAATCTTATTGTTCTGCTTGGCTAATAGGTAGTGGTAATAAGCGATTTGGCCCAGGTCGGGAAATTTAAAGTCATACAGGCACATCGTATAACCCTTGGCTATCATTTGCCGGATAAAGGGGTTAACTACACCAAATGACTTTCCCGAACCAGGTGTGCCTATCAGGATGGTTCCCCGAAACGGGTTTACTACATTTATAAAGCCATTATGAACTTTCTTTTTGTAATAGAACTGCATCGGTATATTAACTGAATAGGGGGTAATGTCCTCCTTAACCGATTGCATGAAGCTTTCACCCTCAATATTCCATTCATCTTTACCAAATCCACTGTGTATGATTTTTGAAATATTATCCATTGAGGTATGAATAAGAACCGCCCCAACCAATGAAGTAACGATAAATCCGATATTGTACCATGAGGTATAAGGGAAGGCATCTTTTCCTTGCTGATTCAAAAACCATATACTGCCAAAGAATAGCAACAAGCCGATTACTAAAGGGTAGACAATATGTTTCTTCGGGTCTAATTCAAGCTTCTTTTTGCTTAAGGTGCCGATAGAAACTAAGCAGATGATTACCAAGGTGGTAAACTTGCTATAAAAGATGTTTTTATAGATCGCCAAGTGCGACAGCTTTTCGAAAATATGGGCTAAACCATTACCGAACTTTCCTGAAACAAACATTCTGTCTGCGTAGACAAATATTATGATCTCAAAGAAAATTAACAGATACACTACAAATTGCAGCATCCCATGCAGCTTTTGTAATTCCTTTTTTTCTTCCATTTTAAATAAAAGTTAGGGTAAAAAAAAAGATGGCAATTGCTTACCATCTTTCTTCATGATTCGGCTATTCAGCCTTTAAGCAAATACGTTATAATAAACGACCTTGCAGATTTCATACAGCATAAGCGTCCATGAAAAAGCTGCGACAATAACAATAGAGGCTATGATCTTATTTTTTTTTGACCAACTTTCTAACCTGGTCTTTTTGGTAATCATCGAACGGATAATGACAGTAAACAAGGTGCATTCGACCATTAATAGCCCAAAAGCAATTGCAAATACGATTACGCCAGTTCTGTTAACCGTAATGTACGGTTCAACTATCAGGGATAAAATAACAAGGAAGATACCCATTGCGATTAAACCAAGATGTGGCGACCTGATTATTGGGGGTTGTTTTATGATGTGTTCCATATCAATAGATTTAGTTAATTGGTATCCTGATACCAGCTTCAATCCCTATGCGCCATTTGTCGGCTTTATCACCCCAAAACAACACCTGATTACGGTTGATGATAAGAAGATCAAAACCCTTTCCGATGCTTCGGGCGTATTCCAACCCAAGCTGTGGTGCTGCAACGAACCTTCGGGTTGTAGAGCCTATTCCTGCACCTAACCTGAACCGCAAAGCGGTATTACCGCTTCGGAACATAACAGGCTTAAGGACAAATCCACCCATGATGGTTTTAAGGTCATGGTTTTTATAGTTTTGATAGTATTCGGCGTAGATTTCATTTTGGTTAAAATACCTCGTACTCACATCAAAGCTTAATGTTCCGGTGAAAGCGTTTTTTGCAACCCAACCACCCCTTAAGCTGAAAAATTTGGTTCCGTTCTGCGCCCTAACATTTATGGCTGCCATAAATATAAAGGCAAATAAAAGTGCCTTTTTCATTATAGGGTATCTGCGTTAAGTACATCGGAATAATCAAGCTGTAGTGTTATAACTCGGCCCGATATCTGTTTTTCAGTAAGTTCTATGGCTAACACCTTATTATCGGGAAAAGTGAACTTCTTAAAGGCAAAAACGTTCCTATACGTCTTTTTAAATGAAGCTTTATCATAAAGCTGATAAACTGGTTTGACTTCAATAGACTGTACGTTTGTGGCCTTTGTAATCCGCTTATCATCGATTTTAAAGCGGAACTCGTCAACGTCATATTTAAGATTGGTATTATTTGAGTAGGTCACATCAATAAATACATAATCATCAACCGTGTACACATTATTGACCTGTGCATCCATTCCATAAGCTGACGAGCGGATGGCGTGGGTCTTGGTTCCTTTCTTTAATGTCTGTAAAGCATAATTATGAAGATCGTTTTGTGACATTGGGATATTGCCAACGTTTAAAGGATTTGTATTTTTAGGCAGGATTTCAATTTGCGTTTGAACACTTTCTTCATTTTCAGTATACCAAACATCATACTGGGCGATAAACTTCTCACCAACAACAGTAACTATGCCCAGGCTTCGGTTTACGAAACCGTATTGCTTTGCGCTATCGGGAATGAACTTGATTCTTAGAACATTCTTAACTGGCAGATCACCCAACATACTTTTTGTGGAGATATCAGCATATTGGATAGGCTCTGGTGATACAAAGTGTAGTGATACATCCTGTGTTATGTAAATCTTCTCGAGCTTACTTTTCTGTAATGTACCGTCTTTAATTTTTTCCTGCGAATAGCCATTGAATGCTAAAAGGAAAACCATTGATAATAATATAAGTATCTTTTTCATGGGTCTATGCTTTAGTAGTTTTGTTGTTGTTCTTTTAATTCGTCCGGGTCAATGAGGTACACAAAAGTGCTGTACTTTAACTTTGCCTTATTTTGCCTGATAAGTTTGGATATGGCCGTAGAAGTTGAGGTAAAGAGTTTAGATAAGGCGCTCATGTAAAGCTGATTTGCGCTCGAAGGGTCTTGCTGCATCTGAACACTTGAACCCAAATCGCTTACCTCCTTTGTAAAGGCTCTAAAAGCAGATGCAGGAACAAACAGCCCTTGCATACCATCCAGATCGTACAACTCTAACTTTACTGGCAGTATCTTATCATCCGTCATAACAGACGTTACGGTCAACTTTACCCGTTGTTGGTCAAATCCTGATATCAGGGCATAGATATATGTGCCTCTTTTAATTAGGTGCTTCCCCGCTTTAATATCTTCTAACAAGCGGATGCGAACCCTTGAACCTGCGTACCCTGTGACCGTTTGATCTATAATAGCTTTAATAAAATCGTTCTTCTTAGCCACCTGAACAGTATTAAAAGCATCATTCATGTTTGAAGCTTTCTCTACATCCAGCTTCGGTAGTTTGGCTACTTGGTTATCAACCTTATTTAATAATGATTCTTTTTCTTTTTGGGCTTTATAATCGGGGTCGTTCGCTTTACCTACGCTGTCGATAAGCTTCATTTGATCGCGAAACAAGGCCATTGGGTCTTCGTATTTTTCCTTTGGATTCTGTCCGCTCTGTTGCGACCTGCCGGAATTACCTGTTCCTTTCAAGTTGGATAGGGCATTTGCTAACTCCTGATCTTCTCGGCTTAAGCTGTTGGTGCTTCCCCTGTTTTCATAAGCTGACATACTTCTTGGAATGGCATTTCGGCCAGAGCCTGAATAGCTGCTGCCTTTGGCGTTGGGAGACTTTCCAAACCGGGCTTTATATGCTGCATCGATACTATCCAAAACATATTTCTCACGGTCGTTATATTGCCCCTCCAATACTCCTGATGCTGTGGGGTCTTCTTCCAAAGCGCCTACTGCGGTATAACCGTCACCTGCTTTGTACTGGTCTTTAAAAGCATCAAGCTTGTTCCCCAGTTCCCGTTTTTTAATATCCTCGGAAACGCTTGCTACGTTCGATTGTAATTCAGGCTTATTCTCGACCGTCTTTTCTTCATCCTTACTAAATGATTTGTAAGCATAAAAAAACAGGAAAAGGAAGGGAAGTATTATAATTGGTATAACATACTTCGGTTTTTTAAAATCTATTTTCATGGCTTCTTTTGATTACGTGGTTTATTACTCTGTTCCAATTGCAGAATAGCCTTTTCTAAAAAAAGCGTATCTGCATGAGTTAATTTAGGCTTTGCTAAAACTGCCTCAACCTGTTTTCGTAGGGTATTTAAATCCGATATTTTTGTGCCCAGGTCAATGATCTGTCCCACACCGTCTGTAACCTCATTGCCAACATGGGTAGTACCCTTGAAGAAATCAGGCATCTTTTCTTTCTGCCGTTGATCGGGCGTTAAAACTAAAAAGCAGACAATGCCCGAAATAATGATCAGGGCAACCATACCGATAAAAATTTGCTTAGGGTATGCACTTAAAAACCTATTCCGGCTATTGGTTGCCTGGTCAAAGTACATTCCAAACTCTTTGCGTATCTCCTTTGCAACTGTTGCATCAGGGTCAACTTTAGAACTGATTCTTTTGAACATTGCTTAAGTCTTTATTTTCAAGTGTTTTCCAATTGGTTATTAAAACTCCGTGCGAATTATTATCGCTCCTTGGTATATCCTTAAGGTTGCCCGTAGTGATCAGTGAGCGTGTCACCGTCGAGCTGCGCCTATCAATGATCTGCTTTCCGTAGTAGATAAAGCGTTTATTAACCATATCAAGCTGAATGCTGTCGGTTTGCAGTGTTAACACGGAACTTGAAGAAAGGATAGAGTTGAAAAAGCCTTTTTCCTTTAAGTTATTATACTGTAAGGCTCCGCTTTCATCAACCAAATACATAGCCCGTTTCATTTGGTATTCTATATACTTGTCATCAGGGGTTAACGAAAAAAAGATAGAATGGAAAAGGTCAATGTGCGCCCGATATTCTGCGGGTCTGTTAAGCTGCATATTGGTCTGCTTTGCTAAGATGGGTACATTATTATCGAGGATATAAATGTTTTCCCGTGCGCTGCTTACCTGTTTATATGCAGATACAGAAACTATCACCACTATAATAATAGATGTGATAAAGCTTCCTAATGCGATAAATAAGGCTAACCTTATTTTATTCTCTATATTTTTAATTAGCATGGTAAATACGGTTTAATTAAAAAGGGCTTGAAAAAATCCAAGCCCTCCATATTGTGATTAAGAAAAAGTTATTTTTTGAAAACGGCTGCTGATGCCATTCTTCCAACCTGTGAGCCTGTACGGGCTGCTGTTGATGCTGCCGAAGAAATACCAGAAGTTGAGATTATCCAGGTGCTTATACTTGGTACTGTAGTAATAGCGATAGCGCCTACAAAAAAGGCAACAATTACAAGTCCAAAACTCAACACTCCGTTTCCTGCCAACCATGCCATTTTCTCCATAGCGTCCCCACTACCATTGACTAAAGATTTGTATTTTTCAATCTCAACGCTCATGGCGTATTTTTGAAGCATTCCAACAACGTAAAGGATTAAATAAGCAACTCCAACGTATAAGTTTACAGAAACAAACCGTGCTACCCATGTGCTAAAAGCATCCCTATATGCAGGAAGTACGCTCACCGCCACCGAAAACGGCCCAAGTATGACTAAGATGGTTGAATAGATAATTTGAAGCATGAAAACAACATAAACGCAAATTCTTAATATCCATAAGGAAATCAGTTCCAAAGCTTGCGTGAGCAGTAATTGCAAACTGGTTTGCATTCTGATTTTCATTTCTACAATGGGGTTATAAATATTATCTGCAAAGAACCCCTTTACACTTTCAACGATCTGTTTTCCTACACCCTGATTGGTTTCTTTGGCCTCGTCTGCCGCTATTTCGGTCTTGGCCTGAAAAGTCATTAGTTGATCTGCAACCTGTATCATTAGTGCAGCCCGTTCAAACCTCATATTATTTATTTCGTCCTGCTGTTCACCAAACATGGCCTCGGCCTTGGCAGCGACAAGATCGGTAGGATAGGCAAGTACCCTGCAAAAAACGCCCCACCACATAATGACCATCATTAAACCAAACGGCCTTAACAGCGGCATCACCTCCAATTGCTTATCACCGGACATCATTTCATAAGATTTAATGGAGAAAAACATCAGCATGAAAATGCAGGCCAAACCCTGCGCATCGTAAATGAATGCAGCAAAGTTGCCAAAGGCGTAATCTCTCATGCCTTCAAAAAACTTCATTACTGGGCGGTCGTAAACTCCGTTGCCCTGCAAAAAGCTAACTGCATCTTTATATTGGTCGTTTCCGACTGGCGTTTGTGCGTTTACACTCAAACTGGTGAACATTATCCCGACTATCAGGATAAGTAGTGCTACTAATTTCTTATTCATGGTTTAAGTGTTTTTCGGTTTTTTAAAATATCATTCATGATCTCGTCCTCGCTCTTGGTGGTGCCATTGAAATAGGTACTACCTTTTTCATTTTTATTCTTCATCTTCTCTTTATAGGCAAGCATCATTTCAGACATTGCTAATTTGTATTTCCAGTTCTCGGCTAACTTTCGATGCTCTAACATGATACGATGGTATAATAAAATGCGCTGACCTCTATCGATATCAACTCGTTTCGCATTTTCGAACCGTTCTCGTAAGCTGTTCATTTCGGTGAGATACCAGTTATAAGCACCACTTTCCGCCATATACAAAACCACGTTGGCAGGTACATTTTTAAAGGCATTAGCCTCAATGTTATCCAGTGGGGCAAGCTCTTTTTTATAATAAAGGTTGTAGAGGGGGTCTGTAGAGGAAACTGTGCCGGAATAATTATAAAACTCTGCAAGTGCGGTATTTCTTAAAGTATCTGCCTCCTTCTTATAATAGTTGGAAGATACCTGCATAGCTGCTGCCAAGGCAAGGCGTTGTGTTTGTTCGCCACCCGCCCGAAGTGGCCGTATATCAGGCCCGTTTTTATAACCTGGCTGCAATAACCAAGTTAAGGCGTAAGCAGCATAGGAGCCGGGGTTGTACCATTTAAATTCAGGAATAAACTTGTCTTTATCCCATTGTTTATATACCATCCTTTCCTGTTGGTAGATGATGGCCTTGTCGTTAATTATCTTTTGCGAAAAGCAGGAAAAGCCCATACCTGTAAGTATGAGTATTAGAAAAGTCGTTTTCATAATTCATCGTTTTATCATTTGGCGTTTACGTAAGATATCATCCATGATAGCAAGGTCTTTATCAATGTATTGGCGATATGGGTTTAGGCTCTTTATTACCCCCCGTGTTTTCGCCCAGTACATATTTTGCCGGATTCCATAGATTAATGCATTCATGATTCGTAGTTCATCAAGAACCTTTCTTATAAGTTCGTCCCGAACATTGTAATTCATCAGGACGTTTTCTTTTTGCTGTAGTACTACAGATGAAACTTCCGTTAATATTTTGATACCCCTATATTTTAGTTGTTGGGTTGATTCCTCGGCAAACAACATCAGTTCAGGATTGCCTTTTGCTAATTCGATGGCCTCACCGCTATATCTGTAAATATCATCTATCAGATAAGCCATTTGCTTTACCTGAATGGCATCTTTTAATGCTTCGTTGACTTCGGTTAAAGACCGATGTATCATAGTTTGCACTAAGGAAACACTGGTAAGGTTAACGGCAATATCATCTGTATTTCTCCGGATTTGTTCAAGTGAGGCGTGATAGGCAAATTCCCCTGCAAGTCTTGTGGCAGCATTTGAGTTAACTATATTTAAGTGCCCTGGGTCAAACACCACTCTTTGAGCATAGCCGACTTTTATTATAAAAAGAAAAGCTATAAGTATAAATAGGCGCTTCATTGCTTTAGGATTTTAACGTTGTTCATTATATCGTCAACTACCCCCATTTCTCGGTTGATATAGTCTGAAAAGGGGTCTGTCCCCCGGCTTTTGATAACGGCTGCCTGTAAGGTTCTTGCAACCCCGCCCGATAAATAGGAAATGGCTTTTAATTCGTCTATGATGTGCTGAAAGATTATCCTTCGGTCACTGACTTTCATTTGGTTGAGATCACCAACGGTTGCGCATAAGCCGATTAGATAGTTAACAAGGGAATTTGCCCGTTTAACAAAGATCACTTCGCTGTCAAGCGCAACGGGCAATAACACGGGGTCGCTCTGCGCATAGGTTACAATTACCTGTTGCTGTTTGATGATCTCCCGGACTAAAGGGGTGGCACTAATGCCAATATTTGCAGCATCAAATACGATGCTCATTTTTGCGAAACGCTCTTGCAGGGTGCGGTACTTGGTTTTAACCTGCTTCATTAATCCCCTGTTGCTTTCTTCAATGGCAGTAGAATTTCTTTGTTCGGTTTTAGCGTCTATCTGCTTTTTGTTCTCTGATTTACTATCATTTACCAATTGGTGCAATAACGGAACGTTGACCTGAGCGTTAGCCTGTAAGATCATAAACCCTACAAGCAGGGTGAATATTAATTTTTTCATAAGCATTACTTTAAATACTTGCGTTTACGAAGGATATCATTCATGATCTGTTCATCCATATTTATATATCCTTGGAATGGATTAAGCGACCTTAAAACACCTCGCATTTGAGCATAATACATTGCCCTATACATGCCGTAAGTCAATGAGCGAAGGATTAACATTTCAGTCATTACCTTATGAATTAGCTTGGCTCGTTCTCCGGCATCCATTAGGTTTCCTTCACCGCCCTTTAAAGCGAACTGGCTAACTTCTAAAGCTAATTTTGTGGCTCTTGTATAGAAATAGTTGGCCTGATCTTGGGCGAAAACTAAAAGGACTGGGTTTTTTGCTGCAACGGCCATGCCTTTATTAATATCATCCGTCATACCAATGGTTATTCTTGATATTTCCTGCACATCTGCGAGATTCGTTAGAATGGAAGAAACTTGCGAAAGCCCCCTGTAGATCTTCGCTTGCATATCATTGACAATGCCTAATTGTCCAGTTACGGCTAACTGCCCTCTCTCCACCAGGGTTAGTTTTTCCTTGGTGACGTTTAACTGGGAATTGATCACGCTTGCGTGTGCAGCTTGTGCAGCGGAAGTAACAGGGTCGATGTACAAAGATTGGGCGTTGGCCTTTTGCATAAACATAATGCCTAAGCCAAACAACAATAAAAATCGTGTTTTCATAAGTAATGATTTGGGATGATTAACTAACTAACTGTAGTATTTCGGCCTTGCCTTCTTCGTAGATTGGCCTACGCATACTGTTGACCTTATTGAAAAACTGGGGAAGTTTTAATCCTGATCGTTTAAGGTCTTTCACAAAATTGTCTATACCTGCCCTGTAGCTGCCGTAAAAGTTGCTATAGCATTCAACTGCGGTTTTCTCCGGCTTCTCGGTGGTATATATTAAATATTGCTCGAGAGCAACCTCAACACCGTAAACCTCGCCTGTGGCTCCCCTTCTGATATAAACCTCTTTAAATCGGCCTCTATTTTCGTGGTTGTCCAACTGGTTAATGGTAAGGATTTTCTTGCGCTCATGGGCGTTGATCGCTAACAGCTTGGCTATTTCATCAAAATTGTCTTTAAACTTCGACTGATCTAACAGCATGGTGGTATCGGAATTATTAATAATACTGTCTTTTACTACCGCATTACCTATGATATCGCCCAACTCCTGCGTAACCACTATTGCTTCGCCCCAAAACTTTCTAACTGTTTTGTACAGGTAAAGGATGTATCCGGCCATAAGTGGTGAAGCAATGGCCTTCCATGCTTCTTCAATGATTAGTGCCTTACGCTGTTCAGTACGGAAACGCATTTTTTGGATGAAAACATCCATAATAATCAGCGTTACGATTGGAAATAATGTTTTATGCTCCTTGATACTATCTATTTCAAATACCACAAAGGATTCAGTGAACATTGAATTATCGGCTTCCTCGTTTAAGATCGCTTGGAACTCGCCACCTTTATAAAACTTTTTCAGAACAAAACGAAATTCGTCAATATCGAAGGGTATGCGTTCCTGCTCTTTTATCTCGGGAATTTTATACAAAGCAAATTCATAAAAAGAGTTGAAATTAAGTTCAACAACATTCTTCCTTTTAAATTCCTCCTTGTTTTTTATTCTCGCTTCTGTCAATTTGGTGATGTACAGATCATCGGCCTGTGCATCTTTAAGCCATTCAATCGTTCCTTGTAATTGCTCATCATAAAGCCTTTGATATTGCTGTTCATAATACGTAAGCTTTTCGTCTGAACTTCCTTCAAAGCTATTAGTGAGTGCTTGGGCTTCCGCTAACAAACCGTCCAGGTCTAATGATTTCTTTGCTTCTTCGGTATAGTCCAACTGGGCTGCCTCGGCTTCCGCTTCCTTTAAAATTTCCCTTTCTTCTTCCTCGGTAATATCGACGAAAAGGGGCTTCCCAAAAAAGTTGCTATAGTATGATGAAATCGCCTGGGAAATAACGTCACTTTCTACCTGATTGACCGTGCCATCGGCACCCTTCCACAATAAGCTAATGAGCGTTTTTAAAAAATCCTTTTTCTCAATATTGTACTCACTTTCACTGATCGCAAAAGGGTTCATGGTAATGGGCTTTTCTTCCGAATAAGTAATGTACTTACCGCCATAATACGAGCATAGCCCTGAATAAGAGTGCCCCGTATCCACAATTACAACATCCATCAACCATTTAGGCTTATCCGATTTATTGTACATGCAATATTGTTCGATCAGGGCATTCATAAAAAAGGACTTTCCCGAACCACTGGGGCCAAGAACAAACTTGTTCCGGTTATTAATCCTATTGGTCTGCATTGGCAAATCTGCGGGGTCAATTGCTACAGGTATGCCCTGTCTATCAGTAAAGCGAATTTGAAAGCCACTCACTTCATCTTTACTTAGGGCTTCTTTAAAAAAAAAACAAAGGGCTGCATCTGCGGTGGTCAAAAACAAATCATAGTCCGCTAACTCGACCGTGTTGCAGGGCATAGCCGTTCTGAAAAGTTCCATTTGGTTGTAGGCATTTTTATTAGGTATAATGCTCTGTTGGAACAAAGAACTTTCTATGTAATTGCAGGTTTGCTGAATAGTCTCTAAAGGTGCACAAACCAAAATATTGAAGTGACAATAAACAAGCATTTGGTTCTCCCTGGCTACATCTACCAGTAAATTATCAATATCCTCAACGCACATCAAATTTGCAGGGTCGGGTATACCTGAATGCCTTTTTCTTTTTAACTCCAACTTACGCTGTGTCATGTTTTGGGCAGGTATATCTATGATCTGGTTGTAAATTATGGTTTGGTATAATGGTACGTTATATAAAAAGCCCATTGTATCAATGGGGAAACCTTTAAGGGTGTCTTTATCGTTCCGCTCGATGTGGGTGGAAACTTTCTCCGGCAGATCAATAGTATCAATATTAACAAGCGGAATACTGCGAACCGCTTTATCGCCCATTTGTATTTCTACATCTGTAGCACGCATATTATTGAGCGAAACGTTATTAGTACTAAAATTCATACTAAGTATGCGCTTCACGTAAAGGTCAATTTCATTTCGGGTTAGAATTTTGGGTGACAAGCTATTTCTTTTTAGCAGGTCTTCTAACTTGCCGATGTTTTGCTCAAAATCGATATAGTTCTTTTTGTTATAGCTATAAAAAGAACCTCGTTTTCCTTTTCGGGTAACTACCAAATAAGTAGTGAGGTCGGTATATTCTCTACCGTTGAAATGCTCGTCATACTTCTGCTGTAAGTATTCGGTGCTATCTGCTTTATTATAAATCTTCTTTGTTAAAACATCCTGCTTTTGGATTACGTACCCCTCGCCTAAAATCTTAGTGATGTTTACATACAATTGGTGCGAACCATCATAGGCGCTCGGGTCTGCTGAATATTGCAGTACTGGATTATTAATTTGTATCACTACGCCATAATCCCCTTTTAAATTATAAATGGTTGGGTATTTCCCACTTTCGTCAATCCCGAAATACGGTAGATTGAACTCTGTTTTACGTTTTTGTGCCATGTCTTAATTTTCTAAAATCAGTACCAAACCTGAATATGCCTGTATGCCTTGTTTTGAAGTGCAATCCTTTTTTCTGCTGTTGAGCCGTGAAAACCAGGCCACCTACAAAGCCACCTACACAAATGAGCCCTCCTAATGCCATGCTTGTTAAACTGCCGACAACTCCACCTGCAACTAAGCTTATGACAAGGGATGCTATGCCCCATCCGATGAATTTTCCTTGAAAACCACGATAAATAAGGGGCTTTTGAAGCCCCCTATAAATGTTGAATTGCTTTGCCATTATACACCAAAGAAAGCTTTGATAATAACGCCTACCAGTACTAAGAAAAGGCAAGAACCGCCCCATCCCATGATTTCTTTGTTGATATCTTGATCTCCGCTGTTCCATTTGATGTAAACACGAACACCACCGATAATACCAACAACCGCCCCGATTGCAAGGCATAATGTAGCAACTGGGTCAACGTACTGGCGTAAAGAAGTGTTGGCTGCATTGATACCAGTGATACCATCTTGCGCCATTGATTGACTTGCAGATACTGCGATTAAAGTTGCAACTGCGAACGCTTTTTTGAATTTGCTTGACATTTTCATAACAGATAAAAATTAATGGATAAAAAAATTTGATTAAAAAACTATTGATTAAAAATTGCTGATTGGGAAGTTTACTGATAGGTTTTACTATCAGTTGGTTTAACCTGGTTCGCTGCAGAGAAGTGAAATGCTATCAAAAGCAGCTGAGGATCTTCGAACCGGTTTAAAAAAATGCTATCATTTCACTGGTGGCGCTTCCCTGATCTGCGGATGCTCCGACCTAACTATGATAGCAAATATTACACTCCATACATGGCACCGATAATTACTGCGATTAGTTGAAGAAATATAAAAGCCCCTAACCAACCCATTACCTGCGCATCAATATGATGCTTGCCTGATTGCCAATTGTTATAAATTCTTAGCCCACCAACCAAACCGAAAATAGCGCCCAGTATAGATGCAGTATAGGTCAAAGCATGGTATTGATTTTTGACCATTCGTGTTGCATCCCCAAATTCCTGAATGCCGGGTGCTTGTCCGAAGGATGGCGAAATAAGGCAATAAAAAAGGGCTGTCAATGTAGCAGCCCTGATATAATGTATCTTCTTGTAGTTTTTCATATTAAAAGACGATTGAACGTTTATAATCTATCGTGTTGCTTTGCGCAAGTTTTATAACCTCTGACATTTGGGTAATGCCACCTGTTGAGGTATTGATGTTATGAGATATTATATTAAGTTCCTCGGTGTCCTCGTCCTCCCGTTCCCAAACCGCATTTTGGCTATCTTCTTCATATTCGTCAAGAACGGTCACCGGAACCACCGCCCTTTCTTCTTCATGCTCTACAGGCGTGGTTTGGACTTCCTCACTAAATGTTAAAACATCCCCTCCGCTTGTTGCAGCACTTACGTTTTTGCTTTTCAAACTATCCATGATGATGTTGAATAAATAGTAAACCACATAGGCAACTATCAGCACTATTGTAAATTTTGACCAACTCATAATTATATCTCTTTAAGTGAATTTTTAAGTGAATTTTTCATTAGCGTTTTGATATCAGGATTCGTTTCAAAGAAACGTTCTACCAAAAAATTGACGAACTGAACAACGTTGATTTTCAAAGCTGGTTGAAGCATATTCAAGACAGGCATGTGCTTGTCGTCAAACCTGATCAACATTTTTGTTTGCCCTGATACCTTTACAGAAGTGATCTGCTGTATGAGTTCTGCTAAATCCTGTCCATCAGTCAAAATAACTGGTGGCGGTTTAACGCTTATCGGTGGTGCAATGGTCGATGCCTCACCGTCGAACGGTTTTACAGTTTGGGGTTCTGGTTGTATGGTTGCGGCTTCCGTTCCTCCATTCAAAATTACCTGCTCCCTCTCTTTACGAACACGTTCGGTAATTGCCTTTATACTTTCTCTTTCCATGACCCAGTATATTTATGTATGAACTCGTTGAATATTAAATCGAATACCGGGGAAACTGCCTGTATGATACTGGGCGGTGTCTCAAAGGTGGTTATCCTTTGAAAGTCTATCCTTTCAGGAAGTGGCCGTGTGACCGCCCCAAAATTTAAAAGCACCTTGTTGACGCTCTCGAGCGTTTCGTACTTAACATTCGTTTTGATGCGGTTGGGTACAAAAACAATGTTTGCCTTTTCATTCAGTGTACGTACCACTTCTGAAAAGTCGATGGTCGCACCTACCGAAAATTCATCATAAGCGAAAGGGCAGATAATTAAATCAATACCCTTAAATATGGGTATAAGGCTATCGTTTTCGATGTTGCCCGCTACATCCAATATTGTAATCAGTCCTTCCTTTTCTCTGACTATTTCATTAATGGTACTGAACTGTTCCATCTCGGCAGCTTCTACTTCATATAGAGGCTTATTCTCCAATACCTGGGCAGCTTGGACTTTATTATAAATAGACCGTTGGTTGTCCATATCAAATATAACAACCTCTTTATTCTGTACTAATGAAAGGTAGTTTGCGAATAAAACGGCAAGGGTAGATTTACCAACACCCCCCTTTTGATTTGCGAATAGTATAATCATATGCTTGTGATTTATCTTGTGTTTACTCGTGATTTTCTAACCCTGCGCCTGTTCCTTCCGTTGATCTGTTCATCATCGATATCATCGGCAATGCTTAGTTCAAAATTCTGGATAGCATCCAATAACGCTGTTTCCTCGTGACTGCTCATGACTGGTTGAGAAACGGAACCTTCGGAAGTATTGCCTTGATAGGAGTTTGAGTTTGACCGCTCGTCCGGTTCTGAAATCTCCCAGTCGTTGCGCTTGACTACCTTATCTTCATAATGGGTGGTATTACTCTGGGCATCTTTAACGGGAACTTGTATTTGCACCTCATTAAATCCTTTATAATTAAGCTGAACTATATCGCCAACTTGATACCCTGATTCGGCCACCGCTCTTTCAAGGTCGATACCCCAAACCATTTTTAAGGTTCCATCGGGTTTCAATAGTTCAATGAAGTAGCTTGGCTTACCTTCTTTATCAAACTGGTAATTAGCTGCACCATGATTTTTAAGTATGCCCTTAAGTGAATAGGCTTTGCTGTTGTCGGTGTTGAGTATGACCTCTTTTTCTTTTTGCGGTAATTCCAGACCTGAACGCCGTGCCATTAAAGCGTAATCAGAAGGGCTTAACACCCGTTTTGCATCAATCATAATATTGCTGCTTTTGTCCAACACGAATAAGCCCTTAGTATCTGTAAGCAGTTCAATCTTGTGACGGCTTAAGCCCTCACTTACTGAATTGAACTCGTGCAGGGCCGACTTAAGAACTACATTTATTAGTGCCAGTTTTTCTTTGGAAATGGTAGCAAATGAAACCCTGCCCAACCGCTCACCAAATATTTTTGCTGACGCTTCCTTTTCCTTAAATCCGTCAACGGTAAGTTGTATTGGCGCTGTATGCTGAATTTTTCGACCTTTAAAGGTGCTGTTATCAATAAACTCTTTAATGGGCATGATTTCACCGCCTTTGTAAATGGCTTTATGTGAATGGTCTATAATGCTATAGCCGTAGGGCGGTAATCCTTTTTTTCCGTGGTAGACTATATCCACCCCGAATTTTTCTTTTAGCACCTTTGCTAAATCGGAAGTGTAGCCAATAGGCTTTTTTACATCGTTATATTTTGATGGTTCATAAACCACCCTTACCGAAGGGTCGGTACGGCCATTGTATTTGTTGATGATGCTTTTTAATTGAAGTATCCTGCTGTTATCTTTTTTACTATCAGCAATCAGGGCATTCACCTTATCCATAGGAATTACCTGCTGAACATCGTCGTACTTGCGCAAGGTCATATCCTTATCGTTGTAAGAAACGGAATAACCTTGTTGCTCGAAAAGAAGCTTAAACTGCGCAACGGTCGAAATACTATAATCGAAAGAATTTTTGACCTGTTGTATGGTTGAATAACCGATATCGTTGTTAACGATCTTTTGAATAGCTGACATTGCTCGCTTATGCTCAAATGAGTCGTTAATCTTTTTACCCTCTGAATTTATTCGGCTGCTTACAATATGAACATGGTTATTGGCCGTATCGTTATGAAAAACTACCATATAGGGATTATCACCATACCCCATTTCTTTCATGAAGGCATCGGCCATATCGGTTAACTGGTGTTTATTGTATTCCCTCCCCTCTCCTGATAATATCAGATGCAACTGTTTATTCTGGACTACAGAGTTAGTGTTTGAATGGGCACGGAGAAAATTTTTATATTCTTCCGGCATGACGTTCGGAATGTTTTGCAGGTAGCCGAAATTTTCTGTTTTCATCAGCTCCCCTTTGTCCTTCTCCATCTTGTTTGTGTTGTAGCTAACACCATTAAAGGAACTGTTGCTATTGAGTATTTTTACTACCATACTAATTCTTCATTACCCTATACATCTGCCTCAATACTTTATATAACTCCCTTTCTTGTACCAGGTGCAGACCCAATAGGTCGTTATACTGTGAAACTATTTCAGGTGGCAACTGGTGGTTTTTGATAATGGTGTTTGCATGTTTTGCCAACTGATTTATATTGCTCCCCACCTTCCCCATTTCAGCGCCCACCTTGGCAAGCTGAACAAGTACATCTTTGGTTATTATGAAATCCTGATTTTCTAAGACCCTCTTTATAAAAAGATCTGTTCGGTTTAACCCGATCTGATCTTCTAATTCCATTAGCTTTTTATGCTGTTCTTCGGTCAACCTTAAGTGTGCTTGCTTAATTTTTTGACCTTCATTTTTGGGTGGCCTTCCACCTTTGTTTTTGCTCATAGGTATGTGGTTGGTTTAGAAAAATGAGTTGCGAATTTTTCCCTAGCCCCTATTTTTAAAATTTATGAGGTACGAATGAATTTTAAGAATGGGCAAGAACGTGTTGTGTAGGGTAAATCCAGAAGGGTTTACGATACACAAAAACACATCTTGCAGTTGGAAAAACAACATTCCGATATGGCATTGAAAACGCCTGATTTGCAAGTGCCACATATGTCGATATGCGAATATTCAACTATGCCGTTGCAAGAAATGCTAATGTGATCACTACCCTGTATAAAAGATATACAACCATTTCTATAGGCAGATAGCCGTATATGCGGCTATTGGGATATTTGTTTATGCAGATATTTAGATATCTATATATATAGATATTCTGATATACAGCTATCTAGATACATGTCTATTCAGCTATTTGATTTCTGTAATTTAAAAGTGATTGGTTGGCCGTAGGTTAATCGGCAAAAAGAAAAGCAAGGAAATTAATCCCGTTGTACAGGCAGTGGTTTCGACACCAACAGTTAACTAATTAACTCTGCCTGTATATGCGTTCGGGAATACTCACGTCGGTATCTACATACCTGCCAAAACTGGCTGCCTATGGTTCGTCAAAAACAGTCTTATAATTCATTACTCGATGAATAAAGAGTGAGTGTAACTGCTCATAATTTTTGGCTCTGCACCAAAAATGCTTCTTCCCCCAATGTCAAAGACCTATTAACCGATCTGAATAGTTATCTAATCAGCTATTCGGATATACAAATATACGGTTTCGCTATATTTTACAAACTATTTTTTATATTTTGCTATATTTTAGGCGCAACCATTTGTAAACCAAATAATTAATTTTATCTGTTACAACTTTTAATATCTATTCAAGAAAAAAATAGTTTAAGGCTTTGACCTTTTTTTTGATGCCTTTCGGTAGGCAATGACAGCTAAAATCGCATAGTAGACTATAACTGTCACAACTGGTACATAAGGCTTCATTTTGTTTCTTTAAAATAGATTGAAACAAATATGGCGGTTATACGGACGGATGTAAATACGCTAAAACTACTATTTAGAGGCTAAAAATGACGTATTTTTATACTACGTCATTATACGTATACACTCGTAAATGACTGGATTTTAGGAATATAGAAATATACGTATAATTGCCTATGCAACTATACGTATATTCGGCTATCTGAATAGTTGGTCTTTTCCTTTTAAAATATTTAAAAGCTCAACTTTATTCTTAACTCCTGTTTTAAGGAACATTTTTTGAACGTGGGTGGTAACTGTTCGCTCTTGAATAAATAAACGATCGGCAATTTCTTTATACTTCAAGCCATCAGATATCAAAGCTGCTACCTCAATTTCTCTTGGGCTTAATTTGTAGGCTTCGCAATTTTCCAAAAATACATCTTGCTTCACCTCGCTATCTTCGACGGTTAAAATTAACGCCTGTAAACGGTGATTTTCCTCTCGGCTCTGTTCTATCGTTTGCCAAATAAACAGCCCTGTTATTACAAGGAAACCGCCATTCATGACCAAAACTTCTGGCAATTGACTTACTCTGAAAAATGACAGAATAGGCATTGATACCCAGGGCGCAATAGCAATCAAACTTAAAAGCATTTCTTTGCCAATTTTTTTATCCTCGCCCTGTTTTAACTTGATGGATCGGTACATAGCTGTTACGCAAATGACAGCATAAATGCATGGAATAATTACCCCATGCTTTACCGCTCTGTCAATATTTCCTTGTATCAGATATTCAATGCCAAAGAATATAAGAAATGGCGTTAACAGAAATAATAAAACCCCGTACCTTGCATGAAACCTCAACCTTTCTAAGTCGTAAGCTTTATAAAAATAATAAGGCATAAAACAGGCAAGAGCGACACCACTTCCCCAGGCAAGTATATTTTGGGCAGTTAGAGAAATTCGTTTCAAAGCCGGGTCTGGAAACACCCCCCCACATATATTATAAATGATAAAAAGAATTAATAAAATGATATAGTAGAGGCGTTTCTTTTCGAATGGTCTTTGTAAGTAAAATAGGAACTGATACAAGAGCATAATTACTTCAAAAATCACAAAGATAAATGTCACAATGTGCATGTCCGTGTTAAATACTTTCATATAGTAGGTGCTTCTATACCCCTCCTAAGCATGAATAGTTTATATCCAAAATCTAACTCCTGGTAGATAGAAAAACCAAATTTTTGATACCAAGGTATATTCTTAATGGTTGATGTTTCTAAGTAGATCGGCTTCTGCTGCTTTTGGCTATCTTGTATGATCTCTTTTAATAGCTGGCTTCCTACTCCATTATTTTGATCAGCATTAAAAACCCCTAAAAACCATAAATAATATATTGGTTCATTTGGGTAATTGCTTTTAATGGCGCTCTCCCGGCTCATGGCCTTACCTGCTCTTGTCAATCCGATAGCATTTAGAAGTAGCTGCACATCCAATAAGGTTGATTTAATGGAGAACTTTTTTTGATCAGGATATAATACAAGTGCGCAACCTTTCTTATCATCTGACAGGTACACGGCACCAAACATATAGCAAATTTCAAAAGAGTAGTCCATCAGGGCACGGATGCGCTCCTTCCTTTTACTATCCTGTTTTACAATGTAGTTCACGCTTTGGTTATCCTCGAAAGAATTAGTAAGGATTTCGATTACATGTGATTTTTGATTTTTATCGGCTTTAATCATAGGGCAATGAGCTTTTTAGTAATAGTTAACTCGCTAAATATATATTATAACGTGAATAATTGTTTTAGGTTATGTGACCTCCTTTTCGCAAAAAAAAATATTTACTTTTATATCTTTACACCCTGCTTACAAACTTCTTTGCTTCAGGGATAAAGCAAATAGCACAAAAATAAAGCCTAATTACAGTTTTGCTATAATTAAAAAGGAACGTATGAATAAAGTTTATGGGTAACAATGAGAATGAACGTTTAAAGCTTATCAGAAAAGCTTTGGGGTACAGCCAATTGGACTTTGCCCAGTCCATAGGTCTTACGCAAGGTGGGTATTCCGATATTGAAAGGGGAAAGAATGGGTTATCAGGCAAGGTCAAACTTATGCTGATAAACATTCATAAAATCAACATAAATTACTTGGAAAAGAACCAAGGCGAAATGTTCTTCATTGAAACCCCTCCTGATCAACCGGAAGTTGTAAATACTACATCTGACCCCAATGCAGCTTCCGACACTAAAGACAGAATGATCGAATTACTCAAAGCCGATATCAAACGGCTTAATTCAGAACGTGACCTATATATTGAGCTCCTACAGTCAAAAGACAAAACAATTGCTGCGCTCGAGCGACAATTAAAAAAATAATATATTTATATCAAGATATCATTATATAAAGATATTTACGTATCATTGTATAAACATTGATTCGATATGAAAACCATTGCTATACTAAACCATAAGGGGGGTACGGGGAAAACAACCTCCGCACTTAACATCGGGGCAGGGCTTGCACGACAAAAGAAAAAAACCCTCCTGATTGACATTGACCCGCAAACCAACCTGACAGAAGGTTTAGGAAAACGGGATATTAAAGTATCTATTTACAACAGCATAAGGGACGGCATTGATTTGCCAATTGAAAAAATCAATGACTATTTAGACCTGGTTCCATCATCGTTAGAATTGGTTGGTGCCGAACTTGAATTAGTATCAAGGTTGGCCCGGGAAAGCATTCTAAAAAATCTCCTAAAAAAGCTTAAAACAAATTACGATTATATCGTTATTGATTGTCCACCGGCTTTAGGTATGCTCACCATTAATGCACTTGTTCCTGCTGATACTGTACTAATTCCTTTAGAGGCGGAATATTACGCATATAGGGGTATTGACAGAATGGTATCGATAATTTCAGATGTGAGAAACCACTATAATGAAAAACTTACTATTGGCGGTGTATTTATAACCAAGTGCAATCCTAAAAGATTATTGACAGAACATATTACCGAAAGTGTACAGAAACATTTTGGCGACAAACTACTAAATAGTAAGATTAGGGTTAATGTATCGTTAGCAGAAGCGCCCATTCACGGTAAAGATATATTTGAATATGCTCCCACGTCAAATGGTGCTACGGATTATGAAAACTTAGTAAAAGAAATTTTAACAAAAATATAGAGGTCATGGCAAAGAAAAATTTGGGAAACTTGGAAGAAAACAACAAAAACATGACTGGTGTAGGTGCCCTGTTCAATGTGCCCTCAAAAGCTGATAGTACAGCAAAAAGAAAAAATGAGGCTGATTTGGAAGAAGAAGAAGAAATTACCGGTTATCCCCTAAGAATGAAGAAAGGTTGGTTGAAGCAACTTAAAATAATGAGTGCAAACACGGGCACATCAGTAAAAGACCTTATATTAAATGCAGTGGCTGACAAATATAAATTATAGTTATATTTTTACTGCAAAGAAGCATTATCATGTAATGCGTTAACCAAACTTAAACCAACTCATTTTTATGGATATTTCGCCTGACACCCAGAGTGTCGATAGACTATTTGGGTCAACAACATTTTACATAGACTTTTACCAAAGGCAGTATAAGTGGAATGACGAGCCTGTAAACCGCTTGCTGGACGACATATTCCATAAATTTAACTCTGAATATGCTAAAAATAAAGATCTAACGCCTCGTAAAGAAACAATAACGGAAAAATATTCTTGGTACTACCTTAATACATATGTTACTAATTCTATAGCTGGTAGGGTGTACCTTGTGGATGGACAACAACGTCTGACAACCTTAACTTTAATATTAATTAAACTTAAGCACTTGGCCTCAAAATTCCAGTCAAAACTACAGGGTTGGATAAGCAATAAAATAGTTGGGCATTCAGGATATGAAGCTGAGTTCTGGATGTTTCATGAAAAGCATATTCCTACTTTGAATGCCTTATATGATGGTGTTTCAATTAAAGAAATTGATGTCTCCCCAGGCATTACTTCTCAAAACATGGTTAAAAACTATGAGACAATTTCCAACTGGCTAGACCAACAATTAATAGATGCTCATAGATTTGAAACTTTTACGTTTTATTTTAATTTACGATTGGTACTAATCAATCTAAACGTAGAGCAGACAGATGTCCCTATGGTATTTGAGGTTATTAATGACCGAGGTGTAAAACTAAAACCCTATGAAATATTAAAGGGTAAATTGCTGGGTCAAATTGACAAAATCGAACTTGATAAATTTAATCTGAATGAGTTATGGGAGACACAAGTAAATCAGCTTAATGATATTTTCCCTGACGTAATTGATGATTTTTTCGTAGAATATTTAAAAGCAAAATTTGTTAGTAGCAGAGCAGCAGGAAGGCGATTCGACAACAACTATCATCGCGAAATGTTCGAAGATGATATAGATGTCGTGCTTAAGCTTAAGAACAACCCGATAGAAGTTAAGAGGTTTCTATTAAATGACTTTAAGTATTTTACTGATCTCTACATGAGATTTCTTCTCTTCTACAGGAGTTATTATCCGGAGCAACCATTTGCGCATTATAACGGGTTAAATGAATTGGATAGTATTTTTATCTTAATCTTATCTGGCTGTACAATAAATGATAAAGACGAGGCCATAAAAATTAAAACAATAACTTATGAATTTGACCGTATCTTTTGTTTGTTACAGCTGCAGGGGGCTTATGATAGCAATTCATTCAATGAAATGCTATACTTTATTAGTTCGGAGATTCGAGATCAATCACATGAGGCTTATAGACCAATATTCGATAAATACCTGATCAATGAAATAAACTCAAAGCGAGCAACGCAAACAGAAGACGCCTTTACATACTCTTACTTTAAAGATACAGGAAACGGATTAAATCCGCGTTTCAAACGATACTTTTTCGGACGTATAGAAGAATTTATTGCAGTAAATACACGTGTTAATCTCAAACATAGCTTAAGTGATCTCGTAACAAAAACAGGTGCGGTTAACGGATTTCACATTGAGCACATCTTATCTTATAACGACGAAAATCTAGATAACTTTGATAATGATGAGGAACGATTTGAAAGAGAACGAAACAGATTAGGGGCTTTGCTGCTACTTAAAGGTAAGGACAACATTGCAAGCAATAATGAAAAATATGTTAAAAAACTGAAATCCTATGCAGGAACGCTTTATTGGAATGAAACATTAAGATCCGATACTTACACTAAGAAACTGGATTTTAAAGATATGATTTCTACATACTCATTAAATTTCCGCCCATTAGATGTTTATGGAATGCAAGAGGTGGAAGAAAGACATCGGTTATTATTTGATATCAGTAAACTAATCTGGAAGTAGGCATGCAATGCTGATAATTTACAATCAGGTCATAGAAATTATAAACTTTGGAAAAGGTTTCTAAGCTAATCCCTATAGCAATGCGTATTGTTGCATTGCTCGAGAAAATGTATAATGAAAAGGCGACTTATGCAGTTGAGTATAAACCTGATTGGCTAACATGTGTTCCTACAAATAAAATGTTAGGTAACTATAGTACCCGTTTGAAAGAATGCTATTCAGAACTAACAGATAATAAGTTGGATTTGATTGAAGGTATAGCTACCAAACTTAAACCGGGGCAGCAGTCATTTGACATTTGGATAGACAATCCTTATAATTTTGCCGTAGAGTTTGATGAAAAGCAGCATTTCAATCAGTTTAGGTTAAAGACACTAAACTACTATAGCGGTATTAAGATTGGATATGACATTCAATATTATAAAGAATTAAACGATAAAATCAGTAACCCTTCAACCGGTGGTTTTACAAAGCTAAGATCACCGGATACCTTATTCCCTGAATTTCTAATTGGTGATAAACAAGACAATCGCACTAGGCAAAGAGCGTTTCGAGATATGCTAAAAGATTTAATGCCACTAGATATGGGATATAACAAAACTATAAGAATACCTTACCATATTACCTCCAAAAGAATAAAGAATTTTACAGAACTTGATTTAGAAAATGTATCTAAATACCTGCTAAAAAACGAAATATTGAAAGATCTTAAACTCACATCAAGTCAATTGTGATGCGGGAATATTACCTCTTTCGTTAGTTATTAGATATCTATCGTATCATATATACAAACATTTGTAGGCAATTTTATATTAGGAATATAAAAGGGACTGCCTAACCAGCCTTTGCTTTCGGAGCCATTTACTCTATAAAGGGTTAGGACAACCCAATCCCTTAGCCCGTCACCTATTTTTCTGTCTGTAGGAGAAAGGAGTGTTCCTGTTCCTTTTCCGATATCCCTGCCTTTACGAACAATTAGCGCGAACTTGGTTGTAGGTCGTTTGGTAGCTAATGTATTTACAGTATTAATATATTTTTCGCTATTCCAGTCCTCACAATTTTCATCGCCCACGTATTGCAAAATATCCGCAAGTATCGTTGGCGTAACAGTATGGTACTGAATTTCCTCATCATAATCCTCAACCAGTACATCAACATTTAAAACATTGTCTTGGCGTGGCATTGTGGCAAAGAAATTAACGCCGCCCATAATCAAATTAACTGCTTTATTGTCAAGTACATTCTTACGGGTGGGGCTAATCCCTTTTGGATAGAACAACTGGATATCAGTAATATTGTCAGCTGTGATTTGATTAATAAGTAGTTTGTTCGAAACATTGAGTTCACTAAACAAATTATACAATGAAGGGGGTAAAAATATCCGTAGTAAACCGCGATCACGGTCATAGCCAAATACACGGGCATGCTGCCAAAAAGTATCAGCTTGGGGGGTTTTGGCCTTCCTGCAATAATAAACCGTTTGCAACTTTGGAAATGTTACCCCACGGCCAAGGCTGTTGCCACCAACAATGATATTATAACCAGTTTGGTAATTAACTGAAATGTCGGTTGTCGAGTTCAGCATCATAACTCTAACCAGTTCGTTTTCCAATAAATTAACTACAGCCTCAAATACGTCTTCAAAACTTTCTATATCAGGCTTGGTAGTTTTAAGATCATTCCATATAAATTCAAGCTGTGGCCTAATGAAGCTTTCGGCATCATCTGTTACGGCTATTAAAAATTCATTCAAATGCTCGCCCAGTACTGTAGAGAAAGTTAGATGATCGGCTATTCTAACACTGGGATGAACGAGAAAATTGCAGGTATCGGTACCCTGGATACGGTAGTGGCCGCAAACAATGAGATAAGTTAATAAAGCGGTTTTTAATCCTTCCGGAATATAACCGTCTTCATTTTTAATAGCGCTTAATTCATCTTCGTCGGTAAGCGTTATACAGTATGGCTTTGGCTGAGCGTAAATAAAATCGCCTCCTATGTAATCGCTTCCAGGTTTAAAATAATATATAAATGATGGTTTCCAACCGGAAACATTACTTTGAAGCAAAATCGCTTGCGGAGTAGCCGTTACTTCTATATACAGACTGCTCGTGGAAAGGTCTTTAATTGCTGTCAGGTGTTTATTAATCGTACTAATTCTTTCTTTGTTAACCAGAGTATTAAGACTTGCTGCGTCTGCCTCATCATCAATAATTACAACTGGCCTTCCTGTACAATAATCAGATGATGATAATAGGTTGCGCCATTTCCGAAGTACATTGGTGTTCTTTTTAAGGACTACTATGATTGGCTTTGACAGCTTGTTAGTTAAAAAGGGCAGATCATCACTTTCACCATATACGTTAAATGTACCAAGGGATGCGGCAGTTCTTTCAGTAGTTTGCTTTTGCAGGTAAACATTATCCGTGGTGAGAAGAATGAATATTTCAAAGCCATTATCTGCTAAGGTGCTTACTACCCCAAGTAACTGACCTGTTTTACCGCTTTGAACATTGCCTAAAAGCAGACCGGTTAAATGGGATCTATAATCGAATTTTTCAGATATTAAATTAAAAACAGCCGTGCTTGTTTCTTGCACTGTGTCGCGTAATGATACGGACTGGAGCTTAACTAAGTTTAGGTAATAATCTAAATGGTTCATTTGAAAGCGTCAAAATCAAGATACCAAATGTTGGGGTCTTTAGTAGCATGTAAACTGATTGTATTTCTTCCATAAGCCGATATGACTTCATCGGTAACCGGTGTGCCCATTTTAAGAGCGCCACTTTCTTCCATGCGGCCTTTTATCCATTTCCCAAGTATCTTCAAGTCGTCTTTCGAACGGAAGTTTTTGCTATAGTCCCCATTAGTTTCACATCTAAAAGCCCAGTTATCGTCTGTAACTACGTCAAAGGTTTGATTAGCCGGATAACCAGGTTGAGTGGTAATGCTTTTTCCCACAATCAATTCAACTTCATACCAAGGGCGCGGTGCAATGTAACCCCGTTTATTTTCCCGACCCTTTCCAAAATACGGATTAAGGTTGCTTTTAGGTTCTGATTTGATCGGAATTTCAAATGTAATACCAGTTAGATTGCTTAGAAGGTCTGCCTTTTGCTCCTTATCGACCTTTTTAACATTTTCGTGATTTTCAAGCAGTTGATTGAACTCAACAAATTTTGTTATTGAGATATCCTCCAAAGGTGAACCAATCTTCGATATAATTTCTTCTACTGAACTATGAACAGTTAAAGATTCACTGCCCGTCAGCAGAATATCAGCCTCATACTGCCGACTAACTTTATCGTATAAGCTTCCAAGGTTAGACGAACCGACAACCGCGGTTTTGGTGGCATCTTGCATAGTAAAGGAATACATTTTACCATGAAACTTTAGTGTGTTAGCCAGATAAACAAAACCAAGATTATTGCTTTGAAGAAAGGAGTTTAAAGTACGTGCCGCTTCATATTGATTTTTAGTAAACCCGTCAAAGTAATGCATACCTATCAAAAGTTCAAGCCGTGGTCTACGATTTAACTCAATAATTCTTTTAAGATCAATTAAGGCATCCGACGAGATATACCCGCTCGCAATTTTTAAAGTTTCACAAACTTTAAGCGCCTGCTCCATATAGTTCTTAGGAGTATTGCAATTAAAAACCGCTGGCTGATAATTTGATAACAGTAATTCCATTAAACCGCTAAACTTAAGTCAAGTCGTTCTTTTAATGTCATGAGTTGAAATTCAGCACTTTTCTTTTCAAGGTCAGCATGAACGTAATTACCAGTAAATAACGGCAGCAAGGTTTTAGCTAAAGCAAAAACACCATTTGGTGGAACTGCGTTCCCTATTTGCTTTCTAACATCTGCTACGCTTCCTTTAAATTTAAAATCATCCGGAAAAGATTGTAGTCGCGCTCGTTCACGATTTGTTAACGCCCTTGGCTCGGGAAAATGGTAACCATGAGTTCCGCCACCACCGGCAGCAATGATTGTCTTGGCCGGTTCATCTAATTTAAGCCTTCTATATACATGGCTAATCATGCCCTTAACGTAAAGAGGATTATCTTTAGGAATACTGGTAAAATTACCACCTTCAGGAATTAGCTTTAATAATTCCTTGGTGCGCTCTGCAATATTCATATGTTCGTTATTGAAAGGAATATCATTTGCATTTGCAATAGCTTCTCCGGAAGTCACATAGGGATATTGTCCTTTTGGCCCGTGGGTGGGCGCTGGGTGGCTAAAATTAAATCCAGTATCAATTCGTACCCCTACGATTAATACCCGTTCACGAAATTGTGGCACTCCATAGTCAGCAAAGTTATAAAGCTTAGGCGTAACAATGTAACCTGGCATTATACTTTCAAAATCTTTAATAATCTGCTCAATAGCCTTTTTATTATTTGCTGTTAGCAGTCCTTTAACATTCTCTGCAATAAAAACCTTTGGTTTCTTTGCATCAACAAATCTTAAAAAACTTTTATAAAGATTTCCGCGCTTCCCATTCAAGCCTGGCTGTTTCCAAATCATTGAAAAATCCTGACAAGGGAACCCGCCTAAAATTAAATCACAATCAGGAATTGTATTATCATTATAAGGATCGATTTGCTCTATATCACCTTCTACAATTATTCCTTTTCCAAAATATGAACTGAAAGTTTCACAAGCAAAATGTTCAAAGTCGTTCGCCCAAACTGTTTCATAACCTGCTTTATGAAAGCCGAGGTCGAGGCCACCACAACCAGAAAACAGCGAGATAATTTTTGGTTTTTCTTGTGTTATCATATGTATTTTTAATCAAAAGTACTAATATTTTTAGCACAATAAACACTTAGTCATTATAAACTTAGTTCATTAATTGGTAATAGTTCTTCAAAAGTTTTAAACACTCCCAAATACCGTGTCTCGTCTAAAGGTGAAAGTAACTTGCTATCAACAAATTGGGCAAGCTTGTCATAGTGTAAAAAACCTAAAATATCACATGTCCGATTTTCAAGGTTAACCATAATAAATACTGCGATATCAAGATCACCCTTTAATATCTTTGGGTTCTCTCCAAAGGTGAAGGCTATAATGTTTAAAGTTTTCGAATTTACTTTGATATTGGGCACATAATTGCGTTGGTTTTCCTTTCGCCCCAAATCGATAATTGATGATCCTAAAAACCGTTCAAGGGCTATTTCCCCATATGACCGAACCAAAAAATTATTAAAATAAACCTGTCCTTCAAACCGGTCACGTAGCTGATTAATATTATTAATACCTAAATTCTTTAACGCTAAATTTTTCAGCCATTCATATTTAGTGTATTCAATTTTCACCCTATACGGGGTTTTGCTTTCTACATCCATTAATTATCACGTTTTATAGCAGCCGCCAAGTTTTGTTAGTACGATTGATCGTGTAGCCACTATTAATAGAGAAAGCCAGCCCTTGCGACCAGCTTTTCTCAACCTAAACCTTATCACTGGGTACAAAGCTGCACCCATATTATACAAATATAAAAGACGAATTGATAGTGTACGCTTATTTAATTCTAATTATATCATCTTTATCTGTGGTGAAGTGTAGTGAAAGCTTTTCTGCTCGGGCCTTCCAGTCATGCTTATATCCCATAGATGCAAACCGTAACTTATCCCGGCCATAACGATTATTCATTGTATCTAAAACCTCGGTAAGCTTAGCATTCCGTTCAGTGTTTGGATTATGAAAAAAATCTGCCTGTATTGCCCCAACGGGGACTAAACGGGACAGATAAATGCCTACTCTTTTATAACTAAAACCTTTTCTATAAATTTTCTTTAACAATTTATTTGCTTCTTCTTTTAAAACGTGGGTATGGTATGTAGCAACGGGCAATTCAAACTCAATGCCTTTATAGTACTGAGGTTCGTCTGTAGCAAAAGGATTTGTATGTAAAAAAATATATAAATGCTTGCAAGCTAAATTTTGACCTCGTAGCTTATCGCAACATCTGGACAAGTAAACTTCCATTGCTTCCTGCAATTGGGTAAGTTCCGTTACTTTAGTACCAAAACCTTTTGCGCTGCCAATGCCTTTTTTGTTCGGCACTTCATATTCAAAATCAATCTTTTGGTGCCCGTTTAGTTCACACCATAAACGATAGCCTACAATAGTCATTAACTCGTTTACTTTCTCCCCCGGCATTATAGAAAAGTCGTAAGCGGTTTCAATACCCATAGCCAATAGTTTGGATTCATACTTGCCGCCAATACCCCAAACATCCCCTACTGGGAGCCACTTTAACAATCGTATTCTATCTTCGTTATCCTTAATTCTGTAAAATCCGTTAGGCGTTTCCTTCTTGGCATACTTCGTTGCCGTTTTTGCCAATGCCTTAGTTTGGCCAATGCCCACACTTACAGGTATACCAGTATATTGAAGTATCTTATTTTTGGCATCCATGACGTAGCTATCCAGGTCAATGTATTTGTGTCGATAAAGATTGGCGAAAGCTTCATCAATGGAGTAAAATTCCATATCAGGAGTATACTGGCCGAAAACTTCCATTACGCGGCTGCTCATATCCCCATACAAGGTATAATTTGAAGAAAGGGCTTTTAAACCATGATGGCCGTAAAGTGACATTATCACTTTGATATTATCACCTCTTTTTATACCCAGCGCTTTTGCTTCCTTACTTAAGGCAACAACTGTATGATCGCCATTGCTTAGGATAACTACAGGCTTGGCGATTAGTGAGGGGTTGAAAACCCGCTCTGACGAAACATAAAACGCGTCACAATCAGCATGCACGATCATATCACCTTTCTAATAGGGCCATGCCTGCTTTTTACAGAAGATCGTGGGTCTTTAATGATTTTGCTTACTACGCCCCAAACAATTAAGTTATCCGGGTCGGCAACTTTTACGGGTGGGTAATTCTGGTTTTCCGATATAAGAAACACGTGATTTCCCTCTTTTAAAACCTTCTTAGCGGTAAAGCCACCTTCATAGGCCATAACTATAATATCATTATTCACTGGCCTAAGTGATCTGTCAATGACAAGTATATCGTTCTCAAATATACCAATGCCCTCTAACGAAGAACCAATTGCTCTGCCGAAAAATGTAGCAGTTGGATTACTTGTAAAAAAATCCGTTATTGATAGCCGGACTTCGAGGCTGTCTGTTGCGGGAGATGGAAACCCACATGCTATTCCTGGTGCAATAAAATAGCTGATTTCACTATCCTTATATTCAGCTAAGCTTTCTTTCGACACCAATAAATGACCTTCCATCCTTCAAATGTAAGGAAATACTAAAGTAATTAGCAAAACAAATGTTCAACACTCCTGATAGTGGTATAAATTGGGATAGCCTTATGCTATCAAATCATCGCGCCAGTGGTGCTGCAATGAATTTTACTATCAAAAAGTAATGCCTGGAAGATCTGCAGAGAATAATACTGCTATCATAATTTCATACTGCACCTGGGGGCCAAAGAAAAAATTGCTATCATTTAACTGGGGACGCTGTGCTGATCTGTCAACGCTCCGGTATTTATTTGATAGCATTATTTATAATTGATGTATTTATAGATCGTGGCGTTACTTGAAATTTTTAGAGCTTTACGTATTTCAGAGATACTCACATTGGCAGCATACATCTTTTTTACTGCTTTCATTTTTACCTCATTATCAGGTGTTAATCCTTTCGGTCTTCCACCGGTTTTTCCTCTTTCTTTTGCGGCTTTCAAACCTGCTTTAGTTCGTTCAATTAGCACGGCGCGTTCATTTTGGGCTAAAATAGAGTTAAGCTGGAACCAGACCTTCCCCATCGGAGTTGCCGTATCAATGCCCTCGGTGATACTTACAAAGCGAATATTCCTATTCCCTAAATCTTCCATTAATTTTATCATTTCCCAGGCAGTTCGTCCTAACCTATCTATTTTCCAAATAACAATGGTGTCACCATCCCTAAGTTGGGAATTTAATTTCTCCCACTCTGCGCGAAACTTAACGGCACTCTCTTTTTCGTAGAATATGCGGTCGCAAGAATATACAATAATTGCGTTTTCTTGCAGGCTTAAATTTTGAGTAATCTTAGATACCCTTATATATCCAAATGTCATAGACCGATACAATAGCTTTAGTTAAATATTGCATTTTGAGTTTTCGAATTAATGAAATTCATCATTTCGGAAACCTTATGAAATGCATCTGAAAGTAATTTAGAGTGAGTTAAATAAGCGCCATCCTCAATTTCAATAACATTGAAGTCTCCTTTAATTTGAACAAAGTTTATAGAGTAAGGGTATTCACATGCCGGTGTATAATCAAGATTAATGCAAAAACTTTTTTTATCATTAATGAAGACAAAATTACCCTCATATTCTTCTTCAACAAGCCAGTTGGACGGATACGTATGCATAAAATATAGTTTAGCGTATGTTCTTTATTTTTATTTTTTCAGTATTGCTGAGGTAATCATTTAAATCATCAAACCCCTGTTCCGTATAAAATTTGCTTTTATCTTGGGCACCCGGAATAAGAGTTTTACCTTTTTCTGTTGCCTCCCTACCTCCTGTCCCCCCATCAAAATACATATGAACTGGTAGATTCTTTTCCGCTGACTTTTCGGCTACTTTAGCACAAAGATTTTTCGTCAGGTTTCCAGTCCCATTCAAAATGATTACATTAAAGCTTTCGTGAGGATTCAGATGCCGGTAACTTGCAAAATCCATACTACCCTCAAACAGCTTCAAGCTTTCGGGCTTGCTACCAATGGTGAAAGTAGATATTCCACCACCAATCAAATTGCCTTTATATACCTTTGATCTGACGGAATATCCTTTATTGACGTTTGGGAAACCTATAGCGAAAAACTTATCACCACCATTTTTCCAATGCAACTCTTTAGCAACATCATTAATGTCCGACAGCTCCAAGCCCCTGCTATGAAGATACGTTATTAAAGCTGGGTGCTGCACCGTGTCCAGTATACGGGTGATTTCGATATCATATTCCGTTTCACCATTTTTTTTATAGAATGCCTGATATCCATTTGCAATGATATCTAAGTTATTTGAAAGTCGCTGTATAGCTTCCACGAAGGTTTTTTTCTCAAATAATTGAACAGCTTTAATGATATCGCCGCCCTCTCCTTTCGCATGATCATACCAAACATTAGTCTGATCTTTAATGCTTATAGAACCTGTTTTTTGATGTTCAAACCCAAAAAAATACTCTTTTCCCTTTTTTCCATCATATCTTAATATCCCGCTACTTTCTAATTTGAAAAAGTAGTCAAGCAAAGATACATCCGCCTTAATTCGGGCAGCTTCGGCTGTTAATGCTGCGTAGTTGGTACTGCTCATATAATTACATTTAAAGGTATGAAATTAAAACTTAGGTGTAATATGTTTTGTGTAATAGTTTTTTGTAACAATTTCCGGCAAAAAAAACCGAAAAAATTTCGGCTCATTAAATTACACAAAAACGTTCGTTTTTTTGTAATCCAAATTATCAAAAACTCATCATCAAAAACGAAAATTCTGATTTGAATAATGGAATGGGTTTATGATAATCAGCAAAAAGAAAAAGAGATATTTAATGGTTATCTGGAACGGTTTACTTTGCTTAAAGGCATCGGCATTTGCTCAGAATCGACTATCAAGTAATGAGGGAATAATGATAAGGTGGGATATAATAAAGTGCTGATCATTTAATAGCAGACAAGGTATAAACTCATATGTCCTTTCTGAAAGCATATTCCTTAACATATCGAAATCGTCCATTAATCAATGCTTTGTCTTTCTGCTACTTACATATTTATTACCTCATAACCTTTAGGTAACGACTAACAAATTGTAATTAAATATATTCTAGTTTTGCTGACGAAAAGAATAATAGATCTCAAAGGATTGTAAAAAGGTAATACATGGAGCTTGATAAAATAATAGATGAAATAATATTAGACATTTACCCACATATGCCTTCTTCAGGCGCATGGCCATTTACAATGATCAAAACAGACCGTAATAAATTTTTCGGCCTGAAGATGGACAAAACTTTATTCGCTCCGTTCCAGTTGCTTGTGCTTATACGGACTGACTTCAATGGAAAGGATCTTCTGGATTATGTAAAAAAGTCTAAGGAATATAAAACTATTGATGCCGCCATGAAAAATGGTTTTCTTGAAAAATACAACAAGGTCATTTGCGATGAGCATAAATTTCATCAATGGGCAGATAAAACGACTAGTCTTGCAATAGGACTGGTTGCCCAGACGGCTCTGCAAAAGGGGCTACAAATTATACCCATAGAAACAGACCTTTCAATCTTAGATGCTAACATTGGACTTCGAACGAAAAATCTTCAGGCTTACCAATTATTCGACATCTACCAGATCGACCCATCATTTCTAGCATAATTAAATAAGTTGCAACTCACAGAATCTTAACATATAAAATCATGACATTAGAAATTTTAACAAGCAAAGGGGAACTAAGGGACTTAATAGATGCGTATGCTTATTTAAGCGATGAAAAAAAGATCTCAGAAGTAATGGACCTTTTCACCCCGGATATCATCTATAAAGTTTATATGGGTGACTTTCTGGCGGCAAATGTTTCAGGCAGAGAAACAATGGAAAAAGAATTCAATGGCCATGCCTCTTTGGTCAAAACGTATTTTACACTGAATGGTCAGCATACAGTACAAATAGATGGTGACACCGCGACAGGCATTTCTTTTTCACAGATTAAGATGATCAGGGAAACCGAAGGCAAAGATATACTGACAGATTATAGTGTTAAATATGATGACAAGTACGTGCACCAAAATGGAAAATGGTTGATAAAGGAACGTACCGGCTACTTTATAATTGTAGAGGAAAGACCCCTTGGAAAATAGGAATACCCAAGAAATGAACATCTCTTTTTTTATTATTAAATATCAAAACTATGAACTATAAATTCTTAGGCCGGAATACAGGTTTGCCTATTGGAGAATTTGCACTTGGCACTGCCATGTTCGGAGAAACATGGGATTATGCAACGCAAACAAAAGAAGCAGGTCGCATCATTGATTTATTTGTCGAACATGGTGGCAACCTCTTAGATACCGCAGATACTTACCAGTCCGGTGAATCGGAAGTTGTTTTAGGCAAAGTTATTGGATCAAAGAGGAATGACCTTGTGATAACTACGAAATTTACTAGAGGTGTATTACAGGGACAAGGCTTGGGTTCATTGGGAAACCACAGAAAGAATATGGTACAATCTGTCGAGGCCAGCCTTAAGCGGCTCAACACGGACAGAATAGATCTTTTCTTTGTTCACCAGGATGATTTCTTTACACCCATGGAAGAAATCGTCCGTGGTTTAGACGATCTTGTAAGAGCTGGAAAAATCGTGTATGGCGGCCTTTCAAACTTTCCCGCGTGGCGGGTATCTTCATCGTCAACCATGGCCGATCTCCGTGGCTGGTCTGCAATAGCAGCCATTGAGGTGGAATATAGCCTGTTACAACGTGACACCGAACGGGAATTATTGCCAATGGCAGATGCCTTGGGACTAGGCGTATTGGCATGGTCACCTTTAGCGGGCGGTCTTCTAACAGGAAAATACCGTAAGGGAGAGAGCGGGAGAGCTACACTTATACCAGGGGGTATCCCCTATCATGCAGAGTCCACAACGGATGCTCTTTTAGACGAACTCTTTTCGGTTGCAGATAGTATAGATAGTAAACCTGAACTCGTAGCGATTGCCTGGCTGCGTGAAAAGGGAGTTGTTCCAGTGCTTGGAGTAAGAACATTTGAGCAGCTTGAAAATAACCTGAAAGTGTCTGAGGTAAAATTAACAAGTGAACACATGCAAAAATTGGATGATGCAGGTGCTTTCAAATTAGGCTATCCCCATGATTTCAATGCTTCTGTCGAAAACAGGGATGTCCTCACTGGTGGCAAGGGCGATAGGATTCAAAAACCCAATCACATAGTTGGATAATCCATTAGAGCGAATAAAGTAGGTATATTTAAAGCTAACCTACTTTATTGGTTTTTTATTAGGACTTGAAGATCTTTCATTTTTGATCTTTTCCCTGTGCTGTATCCCCCATTCGGTCATAGCGCCAACGACCTTTTCAAGTGTTCGGCTATAGGGATGTAACTGATAATCAATTGTGACCGGATATCCAGGATCGACCTTTCTTACTATAAATCCGTTCATTTCCAGCTCCTTTAGTTCGCTTGACAATACCCTTGCCGAAATACCCGTAACTTGCTTTTGGAGTTCAGTAAACCTGTTATTTCCTCGTGCCATAGCAATAATAATCATCAGCTTCCATTTGCCACCAATGGCATATAATGCATCTGATACTGCATTCAGAACCTTGTTGCATTCATCGGTGAATTCTTTATTGACTATGTGCTCTTCGGTATGTTCCATAAAATGATTTTAAGTTATCTAATAACCTTTAGGAAACAGGTATCAAATTGTAAGCAAATCTAACTATTATTATTAAGTAATGAATTGGACAAGGAGGAACTTTATTGTGATTTAATGAAGTTCTAGATAAAGTAGATAATAACCACTTGTTTATCAAAAAACGGTGGAATAATGGAGAATACAAGATTTGTCGCAAAAACTAAAATTTATCTTTTTGCCGTAAAGCTTTAATTAAGATCAGATCTACCAGGACCGTCTTTTAAAGGAGAGGATTTAATAATTATACTATTAAATCAGGATGACGATGAATTCTGTAAGTTGTTCTTCAATTTGTTCTGTTTTACAAAGTTCATCCAGATAATTGCCGAAAGCATTACTGTCATGCCTACAAGTTGCTTGGTGGAAATGTTCTCACTTAAAATTAAATGGGCAGCTAGGATAGCTATCGGAAGTTCAACAGTCATTAAAAGTCCACTTGTCGGTGCCCCAATCCTAGGCATGCCAATTGCAAATAAAACGGGTGGCAGGATTGTACCAAAAAGTGCTAGGAACAATCCCCATCCTAATAGTTCCATTCCAAAATGGTTTTCAGATACCAACGTACCGAAGTTGACCAATAAAATAGAAGTTGCAGATCCTGTCATGACCCAGGCACTTTTATTTTTCCAATTAATCTGTTTTCCAAACCTGCTATTAGTAACGATATATATGGCATAAATTAAAGAAGCTGCAGAAACATATAAAATTCCTAATATAGGAAGTGTAACATTCTGCTGAATTGCCAACCCACTCGCAAACATTGTTCCCAATAGAATAATAATGGTTATGGTAACTTCTAATACAGTTGGTCGTTTTTTGAAAATGACCCATTCAATAAGCAAACTCAACCAGGTAAACTGCATCAATATTACAATAGAAACGGAAGCCGGAATGTACTTGACAGATACATAATATAAAAAGGTCGAAATACCAATTGCAGCACCAGTAAAAAGCAACTTAGGAAGTTCAATCTTTTTAACACTGTTTTTTTTTGAAAGACAGACAATTACCCATAGAACAATTGCTCCAAAAAATGCCTGGATGAAAGAAATCTCAGCGGCATTAAACCCACGATTGTAAGCTAGCTTTACAAAGGATGTGAGTATACCAAAGCTCATGGCTCCACCCAAAACCATTAATGTATATTTATTCATATATAGCCCCTTAGCTAGAATGGTTTAATCGTATTTTATAATTTTAAATCCATTACTGAATCAAGCCCTCTTTTAAAGCCTTTGAAAGAGCTTACTTTCTCAATCGCAATTAGTGCGCCTCTCACGTAAGGCTCTGCACTCGCACCAGAATCATGTCTTATGGTCAATTTTTCATCCTTCAATCCAAAAATGGCTTCAATGGATATAACATGTCCTGGAAGTCTGATGGAATGCACTTGCACTCCGTCCAGATCAGCGCCTCGACTTGCTGTCTCTCCAACCAATTCGTCTTCGGAAACATGAACATTCGGTCTTTGTTTTTCAGATAAACGATGTGCTAATTCTCTCGCCGTACCGCTTGGAGAATCGATTTTGTCTTCATGAGCATAGTCAAGAATTTCGAAATTCGGGATATAATTGGCTGCGATCTCCGCAAATTTTTGCAGCAGGACAACAGTAATTGCAAAATTTCCTACAGCTAATACAGAAGCATTATTTTCTTTAGTGGCTTTTGCAATTTCTAAGTAGTCATCAGCAATCAATCCTGACGTTCCTATAACTACGCTTTTTCCTTTTTTTATAGCTGCTGCTATATTGATTTTAGCCGCCTTCGGTTTGGTATACTCTACAAGAACATCAAACTCGATCTCACTAAGAGCTGTCTCAATATTATCAAAAATAGGGATATGTCCTGTGCCTAAATCAAGAAGTTCTGCCAGATTCTTGCCTGCATGTGTACGGGATAGCACACCTGTTAATTCCATATCGGGGTGGTTAACCACCCCTTTGCTTAGTTCGGAGCCGGCCCAGCCCGTTCCTCCCGCTATGAATACTTTAATCATGATGTCTTTTTGGTTTTCAAGTTTTTTAACGTTCTATCTTTATAGCTACTCTCTTTAAACTTTTGCTCGATATTACCCAAAGCAGTTAAAAATTCGGGGCTGTCTTCTAAAACTTCTTTCATGGTTTGAATACATGCTTCCCAATACTCTTCCAATAATGGAAATGCATCATATGCTTTGGCAGAAAGAGTCAGAATCTGTTTTCGGGAATCTATATCATCTGTTTTAGCCACTACATATCCCTTCTGCTTCATATTACTGAGGATTTTTATGATAGCAGGATGTGATAACTGTACACGATCTGATATTTCTGTAATATTCAATGCCTTATGTTCTTTTAGCAGTAAAAAAACAAGGTGCCAGTTGGGTTCAATATCTACTCCTACAGATTTATAGAAATCCTTAGTGCTATATAAAAGCACGTCACTAAGTCTTTTCAGTCTGCTGGTTAACCCTGCATATTTGATCTCCGATAAAAAGTCGTTTTTAACCATAAAAATATATAACTGATTACACAAATATACAAATAAATGTATAACGAGTTATATATTCACTGCTTTACTTTTAGAGTTTTCTGATGAGTGGGAAGAAGCATTCATTGGAGAGCCCTATTAAAAAACGGTCTTTTCCTGAGATATCCATATTATTCCTAAATCCTTACTGCGCTTAAATCTTTTGCACCTCACGCAAAGATATTAAAAAGGAAAATTTGAACAATGTTTAAAACAGTTGTTCAAATATTAAAAAAATGTTTTTACCTTTGCTGAAGATGAATAACTCGGACATAAAAGTTGGCAAAAAAATGAAGGACTCTTCTACCGAAGACAAAATCCTCATTGCAGCGAGGAAAATTTTTACACAAAGGGGATACGAAGGTACCAAGTTGAGAGATATCGCTGCTGAGGCTGATATCAATTTATCTCTAGTCAATTATTATTTCCGAAGTAAGGAAAAGTTATTTGAGCAAATTATGACTGAGAATATTAATAGCTTATTTGACAAAGTTTTTCCAGTCCTAAATGATGAAAAAACGTCTCTGGAAGATAAATTTTCCTTTATTGCAGAGCATTACATATCCCTTTTATTAGAAAACCCTGATCTTCCTAAGTTTATTGTTAGTGAACTCTTGTCCGGCTCAAATAAGATACCTGCAATTGTCTCAAAGCGTGAAAAAGTATTAAATTCATCCTTCGTAAAACAAATGTTCAGCTTAGTAGAAAAAAGCAAGAAAACAGTGCATCCGGTAAATATTTTAATGAATTTATTAGCTCTAATTATTTTTCCATTTCAAGTACAGAATGTTATTTCCCTACTTGGCATCCAAAGAGAAGAATTTATAGAGATTATGGAAGACCGTAAAAAAATGATCCCTATATGGCTTAATGCTATTGTAGCAAGCTAAAATTTTTTTGGCCTAAAGTTGAACAACTTTTTAAAACAAGTTTATAAACACACGGATGGAAATTGAACAACATTTTAAAACAAAAAAACAATTCACCAGTATGCGAAACTATATTTTAATACCACTTATCATTTTAATTACACATTTTAAAGGAGAAGCGCAGGAAAAATTAACTTTGGAGGATTGCTACCAACTTTCGAGATCAAATTACCCTGCCGTTCAAAAGCTGGATCTAATCAGCAAATCTGCGCAATTCACGTTAGAGAACGCAAATAAACGTTATCTCCCCCAGGTATCTTTCTCCGGACAGGCATCTTATCAGTCTCAGACAATCAGCTTTCCGCAAGCGTTAAGTGCCAATCCAAGTTCAACATTCCCTACAATCAGTAAGGACCAATATAAGATCCAAGGTGACATCAATCAGACCATATTTGACGGCGGCACCATCCATTATGAAAAAGAGGTTACCAAGGCAAATGCAGAACTTCAAAAACAGAATGTAGAAATTAGTTTGTATGCATTAAAGGATAGGATTAATAGTATTTTCTTTTCCATTTTGTTGATTGATGCTCAACTAAAACAAAATGAGCTCAGTAGAGCTAATCTGCGAACTCAGGCGCAAAAAACCCAAGCATCTTATAACAATGGGGTAGCATTCAAAAGCAACGTAGATGAGTTGAACGCCGAAGTCTCTAGCAGCGATATGAGCAGCATCGAATTTGCTGCAAATAGAACAGCCTATCTAAAAATGTTGTCACTACTTATTGGCAAAGAAATAACTTCTTCACAGCAACTGGTAATGCCAACATCGGTAATGACACCAGGTGAAATCAATCGTCCAGAACTAAAAGCATATGAGCTACAAAAGTCCGTTTATGACGCACAGGAAAAACAATTGAGGTCATCCTATCTGCCCCAATTTAGTGCTTTTTTTCAGGGCGCCTATGGCAGACCAACCCTAAATATTATTGAAAATCAATTTGGCTCCTGGTACGTTACCGGCCTGCGCATGAGCTGGTCGCTTGGAAGTCTTTATACCTTAGGTAATCAAAAGAAAGTTTTAGGTCTAAATCGCCGGTCGGTTGAGGCGGATCAGCAAACGTTTTTGCTAAATACTAAGCTTGATATCACTCAGCAGGATGAGCAGGTGAATAAGTATACCGAGCTGATCCGTGAAGACGAAAAAGCGGTAGCACTTAGGGAATCTGTTACCAGGTCTGCACAGGCACAACTGGCAAATGGCGTGATCACTACACATGAATATATCCAGCAAGTTAATGCAGAAAACGCGGCAAAAGAAAATTTGCTGATGCACCGCATCCAGCTATTACAGGCACAATATACTAGAAAAACTAAATCAGGAAATTAAAATCAGAATCAAACAGATATGAAATCATTAACATTACTTGTTTCCGCGGCTATACTTTTAAGTTCGTGCAGTCATAAAGACGACTTTGACGCTTCTGGTAATTTTGAAGCGGATGAAGTGATTGTTTCTGCTCAGCAGAACGGGCAGTTGCTATCCTTTATTGCAGAAGAAGGCAAAATGCTGAAAGCCGGTGATAAAGTAGGCCAGATTGACGTGAAGACTGCTGTGCTTCAAAAAGAACAAACCGAAGCATCCATTGCTGCATTAAAAGAAAAAACCACCAATCCCCAAGATCAGGCCGAACTGGTCAGGCGACAACTTGCTGTGCAGGAGGCACAACTTGATCAACAATTACGGGAGCGTGAACGTACAGCTAACCTAGTAAAAGCGGATGCTGCCACCCGCAAACAGTTGGATGATGCGAATTCCGCAGTAGATCAATTACGCAGAAATATCAGTGTGACCCGCCAGCAACTTAAATTAAACACCTCCAACATTTCAACCCAAAATCGTAGTGTCCTGAGCGAGAAAGCACCATTGGAGAAATCAGCAGCACAATATCAGGAACAGATCAACAAAGGTCAAGTTATCAATCCGCTTACCGGTGTGGTACTTGTTAAATATGCCTTGCCTGGAGAGATAGAGACAATAGGTAAACCCCTTTATAAAATCGCTAATACAGACACACTTACGTTAAGGGCTTACGTTACCGGCACACAGTTACCAGTTATCAAAAATGGGCAGCATGTAACCGTGCGCATCGACCAGGGTGAAAAGAATTATAAAAACTATGAAGGCAGGATAACCTGGATCTCTGATAAATCGGAATTTTCCCCAAAAACCATCCAGACAAAAGATGAGCGGGCCAACCTGGTTTATGCTATTAAAGTACGGGTCAAAAATGATGGTTATCTGAAAATAGGCATGTACGGAGAACTTCTATTTAAATAGTGCATATATATAAAGCATATGGGATCATTCAAACAAAAAATAGCACGGTATCTATATCCCCTGATTCTAAGACTTGGACGAAATGGAAAAAACGGAACAGTTCTAATTAATGAAAGAAAAATACCGGCAAAAAAACCATTTCCCTTAGATCAGGTAACATTGATTAACGGTAGCAAACCAGACATCCTATCCTATTCTGGGAAAATGATCCTGATTGTCAATACAGCTTCAAACTGTGGCTATACGGGACAATATGCCGAGCTGCAGACCTTACATGAAAAATTTAGCCAAAATCTTGTCATCGTTGGTTTTCCTTCCAATGATTTTAAAGAACAGGAAAAGGCAAATGATCAGGAAATTGCCCAGTTCTGCCAGATTAATTATGGAGTTACTTTCCCAATAGTAAAAAAAACTACGGTAATAAAAAATAATGGTCAGCATCCAGTCTACGAATGGCTTACCAAGAGTACATTAAATGGCTGGAATGATCATGCACCTGACTGGAACTTTGGTAAATATCTGATCGATGATAAGGGAAATTTGACCCACTATTTTGGCCCTTCAATTTCTCCCTTAGATCATGTTTTTGTAAATGCAATTGACCTAAAAAAATAAATGGAATGGCTAGTATCGAATTAAAAAATATCAGCATTACCTACAATAAGGGCGAAGTGAAAGCGGTAAACGATGTTTCTTTTGAGGTACAACAAGGTGAACTGTTTGGCCTGATCGGCCCTGATGGTGCTGGCAAGACATCAATTTTTCGCATTCTTACGACATTGCTGCTGGCTGACAGCGGATCGGCATCCGTTGAAGGTTCAGATGTCGTTAAGGACTACCAGCACATCAGGAATAAGGTAGGCTACATGCCAGGTCGCTTTTCATTGTACCAGGATCTGACCGTGCAAGAAAACCTTAATTTTTTCGCTACGCTGTTTGGAACAACCATTGAGGCAAATTATGACTTGATCAAAGACATTTACGATCAGATCAAGCCTTTCAGCGACAGGCGGGCAGGCAAGCTTTCTGGTGGTATGAAGCAAAAGCTGGCTCTGTGCTGCGCGCTCATCCATAAGCCTACCGTGCTGTTCCTAGATGAACCGACAACGGGTGTAGATGTAGTATCCCGTAAGGAATTCTGGGAAATGCTGGCCAAATTAAAGCAGCAGAACATTAGCATTCTGGTATCAACTCCCTATATGGACGAAGCCAAACTTTGCGACCGAATCGCGCTGATCCAAGACGGAAAACTGATGTCCGTTGACAAGCCGGAAAATATCGTAAAAAGCTTTCCCAAAATTCTGTTTGCGGTCAAAGCAGATAACATCTACGCTTTATTGCAGGGACTAAGGAATGATCCCCAGGTAGAGAGTTGCTATGCCTTTGGCGAGTTTATGCACGTCACCCTTATAAGCGATGGAAGCGAGCTGGAAAGCGTGAAAAAGATTGCCGCGCAGTATGAGAGTGACGGCTTGGAAGTAAAACAAATTATACCAACCATTGAAGATAGTTTTATCCGCATGATGAGAGAACAACATGGTGTTGAAGATACGATTAAACCTGTAGCAGATGAGCGAAAAGGCAATTGAGTGCAAAGAACTGAGCAAACAGTTCGGGGATTTTAAAGCCGTGGACCAGATCACCTTTGATGTTGATCAGGGTGAAATATTTGGTTTTCTCGGCGCAAACGGAGCTGGCAAAACCACTGCGATGCGTATGCTATGTGGCCTGTCCTATCCGACATCAGGTGAGGCTCGGGTAGCAGGGTTTGACGTGTACAAGCAGCAGGAACAGATCAAAAAAAATATTGGCTATATGAGCCAAAAATTCTCACTATATGATAACCTCACGATCCTGGAAAATATTGAGTTCTATGGTGGGGTTTACGGGGTATCCCGGCCTGACATCAAAATCCGAAGCAATGAACTTGTGGCTACCCTGGGACTTGAAAAAGAGGCAAAAAAGCTGGTGGGTGAACTGCCGCTTGGCTGGAAGCAAAAACTGGCATTTTCAGTTGCAATCTTCCACCGGCCTAAGATAGTTTTTCTGGATGAACCTACAGGTGGGGTCGATCCGGTTACCCGGCGACAATTTTGGGATATGATCTACGCTGCCGCGGCAACGGGAATAACCATATTTGTGACTACGCATTATATGGATGAGGCAGAATACTGCAACCGCATTACGGTTATGGTCGATGGAAAGGTCGAAGCTCTGGATACCCCTACAAAGCTAAAAGCACAATTTCACACCAATTCCATGGACGACGTTTTTTACGAACTGGCACGACGTGCCAAAAGATCAGGAGATTAGATGAAACAATTACTGGTATTTATAAGAAAGGAATTCTACCATGTATTCCGCGACCGCCGTACACTGTTGATCCTGTTTGGGATGCCGGTTGCGCAAATTTTGCTGTTCGGTTTTGCATTGAGTAGTGAAGTAAAGAATATTGGTATCACGGTACTCGACAATGCGCATGATATCAATTCAGAGCAGATCGTAAACAAGGTGATTACAAGCAGTTACTTTAAAATGCAGGCACCTGCCCGTAGCTATACAGATATCGAACGGATGTTTAAAGAAGGCAGCGTTAGATGCGCTTTGATTTTCCCTCCCAATTTTGGTTCCAACCTATATCATACCGGAAAAGGCCAGGTACAGATTATAGCTGACGCAGCCGACCCTAATACTGCAACAACCGTTACCAATTATCTAACTGCTATTATAGGGAACTACCAGCAACAATTAAATCCAGGTGCAAATGTTCCCTACCAGATCATTCCCGAAATTCGCCAGCTTTACAATGAAGAACAAAATGGCTCACTAAATTTTATACCAGGGGTAATCGCGTTGATTTTTATGATCGTAAGTACTGCCTTAACATCAGTGGCTGTTGTACGTGAAAAAGAACTGGGTACTATGGAAATCCTACTTGTATCACCGTTCAAGCCTATTATGGTTCTTGTCGCAAAGGCAGTACCCTACCTTGCCTTATCATTGATAAATCTGGTTATAATTTTATTAATGTCGGTTTTCTTGTTGGATGTACAGATCAAAGGTAGCCTCATACTGCTATTCGCAGAAAGTATATTATTCATTATTACCTGTTTATCACTTGGACTTTTAATATCCAATGTCACTAACTCCCAGCAAACGGCCATGCTTATTTCAATGATGGGATTGATGCTTCCTACGATGTTGCTTACCGGTTTTATGTTCCCCTTAGAGAATATGCCCTGGATCTTCCAGGCAGTATCGCGTATAATACCATCAAGGTATTATTATATTATTATAAAGGCTGTTATGCTAAAAGGGCTTGGCTTCAGTTACGTGTGGAAGGAAACACTGATCCTGATCGGGATGACAGGCGCTCTGTTAGGTCTCGCTTTAAAAAACTTTAAGATCCGCTTATCATGAAGACATTAAGATTTATCCTGCAAAAAGAATTTAGGCAAATCTCCCGGGACAAGACCATACTGGCAATGATGTTTTTTATGCCTGTCTTTCAGCTTATCATTATGCCCTTAGCAGCTAATTTTGAGGTAAAGAACATCAATGTAGCTTATGTCGATCACGACCATAGCAGCTATTCACGTGAACTCATAAATAAGGTAGCCTCTTCGGGTTACTTCCGTATCATAGATGCACCTTTATCTTATCAAAGTGGTTTAAATTTGATTGAAGATGGTACTGCGGACGTAGTGCTGGAAATTCCCGCAGACTTTGAGCGGAACCTCGTCAGGGAAGGCAGTCAGAAAGTGAACCTTTCAGTCGATGCAATTAATGGTACCAAATCAGCTATTGGAGGCGGTTACCTACTGGCGGTGATCGCGGACTTTAATACCAGCCTTGATGTAAATATCAAAACGCCCAGCGGTACAATAGCTCCTATGCAAACTATTACTGTAACAAGCAAGAACTGGTTTAATCCGCGTGCAGAATATAAATATTATATGGTGCCAGGCATATTAGTGCTCCTACTAACCCTAATTGGCGGTTTTATAACTGCTCTTAACATTGTACGGGAGAAAGAGATCGGCACCATTGAACAGATCAATGTGACACCTATTAAAAAGTGGGAATTTATTGTAGGTAAATTGGTGCCATTCTGGATAGTGGGCATGATTGTATTTACGCTGGGATTGATCGTGATGTATGTGGTCTATGGCATCTTCCCAGCAGGCAGTTTACTGGTATTATATCTGTTTGCAGCAGTATACCTGATTGCCCTGCTCGGTTTGGGACTACTGATCTCCACTTTTGCCGATACCCAGTTACAGGCAATGTTTATCGCATTTTTTTTCATGATGGTCTTTATGCTGATGAGTGGCCTTTTCACCAGTACCGATAGTATGCCTGGCTGGGCAAAGCAGTTGTCCAACTTCACGCCGGTCACACATTTTATTACAGTTGTAAGGCTGATTGTTCTTAAAGGTAGCGGAATGGCAGAGGTTAAGTGGGAGTTTCTGTATTTGATCGCATTTGCTATTGGACTGAATTCCCTGGCAATTTTGAACTACAAAAAGACAAATTAGGTATGAATCGTATTCATTTAATTTACATACAGCTATCTCGGCTGACGCTCGTAATTTTCGTAATGTGTGTTTCATTTGGAGCGGATGCCCAATCTTTGATAACCAAAGATTCTGTAACACTTATCTTAAGCAAATCACCTGCATTTTCCATTTACAAAGACAATTACCTACTTACAGGAACAGCTTTAAATGAAAAACCTTCGAAATATAATTCAGATGTGAAGTTTCAATTTAGCTTCAAACAAAGGCTTTTAAACAAACCGCTGGTCGCAGGAGCCTACTTTTATCTAACCTATACCCAAAAATCATTTTGGGATATCTACCGATCATCCAGCCCATTTGAGGAAACAAATTATAATCCCGCTCTGCAATTAATTCGGCCTATTTTTAAAAATAGTTCTTTTATCGGTGTTTTCTCTTTAAGTCTTGAACATGAATCTAATGGCCGTGATAGTATCAACTCGCGGAGTTGGAATTATGCAGGCCTAACTTATGCGCATATCTTTTCACCTTATGTCACAGGTTCATTAAAAGTTATTCTACCATTTGCAATTGATGATAATCCGGATATCGCCCGTTATGTCGGTTATACGGAAGCCCAATTTAGCTGGACAATTAAAAAGGATAAACTTCTATTGGACGTTCTGGGGAGGAAGGGTTCCAGGTGGGATACAAAAGGAAGTCTGATGACCGGTATAAGCTTTAAACCTCGTAAAAATGCAAACCAATATCTTATGCTCCAATGGTGGCAGGGATATGCAGAAAGCTTAATCGATTATAGAATTAGCCGAAGCATGCTCCGCTTTGGTATTGTGATCAAACCTACACTCCTTCGCTTTTATTAAAATTCATCTGACCAACATGCAAGATATTAAGACATCATTTGGTTTTGAGTAAACAATAATAATAATCAACTTAAATAAATAGATATGGCACAAACAGAAGTTTTGATAATCGGCGCAGGGCCAACAGGCCTGGCGCTTGCAATATGGTTAACCAAACAAGGCACAAAGGTGCGGATAATCGATAAAAGCAGCGGACCTGGTGAAACCTCTCGTGCCATGGCAGTTCAGGCACGCACTTTGGAGTTTTATCGTCAGCTTGACATGGCTGATGAAGTGGTTGAGGCCGGGTATAAAACCCCGGCGATGAATATGTGGGCACGTGGAAAACGTCAGGCCCAGATTAAATTGCTGGATGCCGGAGGTGATATTTCACCTTACCCCTTCGTACTTGTCTATCCTCAGGATCGCCACGAAAAGACACTGGTGGAGCGACTAAAGTCTCTCGGAGTTGAAGTCGAGCGGCAGATAGAATTCATGTCATTTGAAGATAAAGGAGATCATGTTACCGCTGTTTTGAAGCATAAAGATGGTCAGGAAGAAACCTGCAAAGCTAAATATCTTGCAGCGTGTGATGGCGCACGTTCACCGATCCGTCATCAGATCGGCAGTGGCTTTGAAGGTGGCACATATAAGCAATTATTTTATGTTGCAGATGTTACAGCCAGCGGGGTTGAACCTGCGGGCGAAGCCCAGATTGCCTTTGATAAGTCTGAATTTGTTCTATTGATGCCTTATACATCAACCAATCAATACCGGATAATCGGTATAGTCCGTGATGAACGTGCAGAGCATCCTGAAAACTTGACATTCGAAGATGTAGGACATGAAGCAATTGACGGTTTACATATTAACATCGAAAAGGTAAACTGGTTTTCTACTTATAGGGTTCATCATCGCGTCACAGATCATTTCCGTAGTGGTCGTGCATTTTTGCTTGGCGATGCAGCGCACGTACACAGTCCTGCAGGCGGCCAGGGTATGAATACCGGGATCATGGATGCGATTAACCTTGCGTGGAAACTTACAGCTGTTTTAAAAGGAGAAGCAGCCGAGAGTTTGCTTGACAGTTATGAACAGGAACGTCAGGCATTCGCTCATAAATTGGTGGAGACGACAGATCGTTTATTTACTTTTGCTACTGCCGAAGGTGGTTTCGCAGATTTTGTGAGAAATCGTATTGCGCCCATTTTTATCAGTGTAGCCTATAGAATTGAAAACGTACGTGAATATATGTTTCGAATCGTTTCGCAGACCACCCTCAGTTATCATGAAAGCCGCTTAAGTTCTGGAAAAGCGGGTAACGTTCAGGGCGGTGATCGGCTTCCATGGGCACCAGTTTCAGGCGCAGACAATTATGAGTCTCTTAAACAAATCTGCTGGCAGGTGCATATTTATGGAGAGGCAAATTCCGATCTAAAAGCTTGGTGTGATCAAAGAAACATTCCACTTCATATCTTTGCCTGGGATGATTTACATCACAAAGCTGGTCTGGAAAAAAACGCAATTTACTTGCTTCGACCAGATACTTATGTTGCTTTGGCAGATTCGTTGGGATCAGTGGAGGTTCTTGATAAATATTTTAGAGAGCGCGAAATTACTTTGAATGTATAAACCAATTCAAAGACTTTAAAGAGCGTTGTTCTACTAAGCAAAGGCAGGTATACAATACTGCCTTTGCTTTATCCAAATTGGTATTATAAATAATATTTTATTCAATTCCTGAGTTACATTTACACCCAAAAAGCTTATCTATGAAAAAAAAAGTGTTAGTGATTGATAAAGACCCTGCAATTATCGATGTAATCACTTTTATGCTAAAAGATGAAGGTTATGATTTCTTAGTTTCTCAAAAGCCTTTTGATCTTCAAGAAGTCAAAGATTATCAACCTGCACTTATTTTATTACATAATGGCTTGAACAATGAGGGTTCGCTAATTTGCAAGTCAATCAAAGGTAACCTTGACACGAAGCACGTTCCAATTATCATGAGTTCAACTCGTAATGACTTACCTCAAATAGCGGAAGAAAGCTTCGCTGAGGCTCACATACAAAAACCATTTGACATTGAAGACTTTTTATTATTAATTAGGGAAACGATCATTCTTTCTTAAAGTACTACAGGTGAAACAGACGGAACCAGAGTATAAATGAATCCTATTAATCTATTTTGGTTTGACTTCCATAATCTAATAAATCTATATGGACTGAGGTTGACTTATATTTTCCTGATTTCATACTTTCTATAAAATCTTCTTTAGATATGCCGAACGCACTGGAGATATAATGAAAATGCGCTTGGCCATCCTTCCAATTTTCTTTTCCGCCAATACTATTATATGTTATAAAAAAGCAGTGCCATAGATCATCATTTTCAAAGAAATGGGAAACGATCACCTTTCGATGCTCAATAACATTTTTTAGTTCGCCATCACTAAGATCTGTTTCGCCTACCTTATCAATAGAACCGTCTTCTTTCATCCGAAACATTTTTGGCAGTTTCTTCCCTTCCAATCCTGCCGGTAAATTTTCAAATAAATACTTACTGTATAGTAATCCGAAATCAGAATACGATTTAAAAATGAGCGACATGAGTTCGTCTGGATTAAATTTGATACCTTTTAATAATCTTATTTGGTCTTTTTTGCGACTTGTCTTTAGTAGCACTAATAAACTACCATCCACCTCTGTCTTTTCAAATGCTTCAAAAAGCTCTTCCAAACCCACTTTAGCATTCTTTATATAAAAATCTCTGCTCACCATTGATGCTAAAAATGGGTCTTTAGCACTTAATAAGTCATGCAAAACAATAGCTCTTTTTTCGAGTTCAGCGGATTTATAAAATTCAATTGGATTGACTTTCTCTACTTTATCAGTTGAAAAAACACGAGTAAAGCCCTGTCCATTTTCGTCAAATATTTTTTCTGTATGCATGTGATGATTGTTTAGCGGTCGAAATACTATAATAGGTTATTGCCATCGATATTTTTAAAATTTAATCATTGTTAAATTTATAAGCATTATACTGATCGTAGCTTTGACTTTTGTTTTTAAAAGCATCCCATTAACAGCATACGGTCGAAATGTTATAATGGTGAATTTGTCTTTAATAATAAGCTGGCATCTAAACACTTTCAGAAATGGTAACTTCGTCAACGATAAAGGTTCTTACTGGGTTGTCTTTAAACATATCCTTAAGCTGTGGGTTCCATTGATATTTATCATCGGCTAACTGATCATTCCAAACTTTCAGCGTATCGTTTAAAAAATCTTGAAGCTTTCTTACGTAAACCTGAAAAACTGAATAATCTACTTCTATAGCAAAATCATCTGCTACACCCTTTTCCCAAATATAACCTTCCATTGTTTTAAAAAAACCTGCGACTGACTGGATATAAATATCTCTGCTGTACATTTGCTCGTCACCTGGGCCACCTTCCATGCCAATTAAAAAACCTGTTGTGACCTCCCTGTCTAACCCTTCAAATTGATAAGTCAACTTCACGATGTAAGCCCAGTCGTAAAAAGAGGAACACACTTCAATTTTACGATAATTGAATGTCCGGGTTAGTGATGGCCGTTCTTCATAAAGATGCCCTGCTAATCTATCTAAGTTGGTATCATTAAAAAGGAAATCAACCAACTCAACTATTTCCTGATTGGAAAAGCTGAATATATCCCTGCACCGAAAATTTGTAGTTCCCATGATTTATATGTTAAGGTTTATAAATTTAGAATTTAATTAACGCATTTGTTCTATACTCACGCAATTGTGCATGTGTAATGCCTGGTATATTTGCAAGCGCATGAAATTCTTTAATTTCTCTTTCATCAGTATTCCACTGAAAAGGATATTGATATTTTTCTCCGCTCAATGTAACCGTTAAAAGTATTGGTGCTCTCTTTAGATCGGCAGAGGTCAATGAGGCAATCCGCTCACAAATCTTATTAAACTCTTTGCTGCTGCTGTCGGTGGTATGATAAGCTATGTCGTACTTTGCCAATTGCCTTCCCCTAAAATCGTTCCTTGGTTTAGTCTTTTTCTCTTTAACTTTTTTTCTTTTGATAACTAAATCTACGGGTAGCATGGCCTCGAGATATTCAGGATATTGCTTTAAAATTTCCTGCATACTGAATAAGCCCCACTTCTTAAATGTCCTGCGAACAAAGTTTTTACGCTTAGTATATTGGATTTGGTTAACACGGCTTATAGCACGTTCTAAGGTTAATTTGAAAGGCTTTTCACTTTCCTTTGAATGGATGGCAGCACGAACAATAACCTTTACTATAGGGGTTATTTCGTAGTCTAAAACGCTAAATAGGTCTGCCCAGGAATACCTACCAAGATTATAGGTAAATTCTTCAATTAAGTCCTGCGCCGTAAGGTTCGGTAATTGTATGGGTTCAACTGCTAACTGTACCATATTGTAATATTTTATATAAAGATACAAAGATATCTTTATATTTTGATATCAAAAGGTAAGTTTTTTTATTTGTTTTTAGGGGATAGTTTGATATAATGATATTTTAATATCATTATATTTTCATATCATTATATTTTGATATCATTTAAAACATAAGTGTAAATCCCCTGCCCTTTTTTGGCTTATCAATTTCTTCAAACCTGCTGATCTCAGTTTCTAGCAGTTTTGCATATTCCTTGCTCATAAAATCCCTAAAAAATTTGATATCCTTTTTCTCGAGCGATTCGTTTAGGGCAGTAATGTAACTGGGCTTCGATTCATTATGTACAACTGCAAGAGGCAAACCATAAAAAGCCTGTACATAGTTCATTAGTAATCTCGATGTTCTACCATTACCATCATACCAAGGGTGAATGTTTACAAGATTATAATGAGCATCAAAAGAAAGATTGATCTGCTCGGATTGTTTTAAAGGCTTTTTCATTAAATCCCTCATTTTACCAATCATATCGTCTAACAGGGGAACTACCTTATTATAGTTAGGAAAGTAAGTGCTTCCCGCCTGAACATTACCCAACCGTAATTCACCTTTTGTTGCATCCACTGTGCCCAACATGGTATTGTAAACTTGACCAGTGTTTCTTATGACAAGCGAATTAATTTCTTTTAATAATTCTAAGGATATCGGCCTTTTCTCTCTGGCCTCTTTTAAGGTAAATAACAAAGCTGCATAATGGTCGGTAGCCATGAGGGTATCATGTAGAGCTTTATTGTTTGGTGTCAAACCATCTTCCAGTAAAACCCTTGTTTCAAGTTCTGTTAAGGTAGAACCCTCAATTTTAGTGGAGTGGTGAACAATGGAAATTAGGTTGAATTTCTCATGGTCTACAACATCGGCTATGCCTAATGCATTATATTTATCTATTAATTTTACTAAGTCCATGAGTTCTAAATATAATTATTAAACCATTATTTCATTGTTTTTCTTTTCTTAAGGATATCATCCATGATTTTCTGATCTCGTTGCTCTTCGGTTTCCCTATTAGATTTCTTTACTGCAACGGTATCCTTTTTAACAGTATCTACCTTGATTGATGTATCAACCGATGAAACTGTATCTGTACCGTTTTCTCCTGCTGCTTTTTGATCATTGCTGCAAGAAGCTAAAAGTATGATTGCTGATAGTAAGGCGATAAGCGATGTTTTCATAATAATAGATTTTAGTATATAACAAAGGTATCCATTAATACTTCATCAGGCAAAAAGGTAACCAATAACTCCTTTTTACTATCAGTTTGGTTTAACCAGGTTCGCTGCAGCCAAATGAAATGCTATCAAAATCAGCTGAGGATCTTCGAGCCGGCTTAAAAAAATGCTATCATTTAACTGGGGGCGCTTCCCTGATCTGCGGATGCTCCGGTCTTACTATGATAGCAAAGTACTTACTTTCTTAATCAAATAAATTGGTTTGGAAGGGTCGATTTAAATACATATTTTTGGTCAAACCTACTAATCACTAATGTTGAAGAACTATTCAAGTCGTCAATCTCAAGTACTTCACCCAGGTTAATTAGGTAATCTCCAATTTCAATATCAGTAAACGCTACCTCGATAATTTCTTTATTCATTCTGTTTATTTAAATGGTTGCAACAAATTCAGATATATCAATCAAAAAATCATTATTCTTAATAACATGCGCTTTTAAAATCTTAAATTGAATATCGGGACTTAACTCGCCTTTGAGAATTTCTAACGCCTTGTATACGTTTTCTCCTTTCATTTCCAACCTACCGAAATGCTCTACTTCAAATACATATTTTTCGTCGTCCATGATCTTTGTATTTTGATATTTATATATAATGATATCAGTATATCACTTTAATATTTCCTTTAACTCTTGGCATTCCCTTGAATTTTCGAACTTGGTTTTCGGCATTACAGCTAATAAAAAAATGGTAGCAAGTAACGTGAGAACGAAAAGTACCATTTCAAAAGTGTCATAATGTTGCCGTAGTTTATAGAATAGGGCAAGAGATATAAAAGCATTCCAGGCTACCCATTTCCAACGCTCGAAATAATAACTCCTTTTGGCCTTTTTGTAAAGTGGATGGTTTTGCAATTCATGTTCTTTCATAAAATAAAATTTAAATGATATATTGATATCTATGTATCAATATGTAATTATATCAACTTGTTAATTTGGTAAGCTGCGATAATCCGCTAAGAATATCCAAACTGGCAGACCTGTAATCTGCGGTTTTCTGCCTAAGCTGCTGGCGTTCCTGCTTTAGTTCTGCAACCTCTTTTTCCAATGCAAGGCATTTTTGGGCAGCAAATAATAATGCTTTGGTTGCGACTGGTATATCGTACTTTTTCTTAAGTTCTTCGATTAATTGATCGTCACTTTCTGTTGTTCTTACTGTTAATACGCTCATGATAATTAGATTAGTGGTTAACGTCAACCAAAGATATAAATATATCTTGATATATTGATATCTTTATATAAAAATATTATCCTTTTTCTTGTTTAACTGGCATATCTTTTGTAACTTTATATAAAGATACTTTGATATAATTATATCACTATTTATTCACTTAAAGCAATAGGTTATGACTGGGTTCGGAAAATTCTTAGTGGCTACAATAGTTAGCTTCTTTTTGATGATAGGTGCTTTAGGTTCAGATCATCCTACCTTTTTAATTGCGCTTGCATTGTTGGTATGGATAATATTTGCCTGGTCTATCGGTTCAGGTTCTTCCAAAAGGAACCGGGAAAGAGAAGAACAGATAAAGCTGTTTAATTCATTTATAAAATCGAAAGATAAATTTTAATAATAATCAATCCGGTAAGGCAGAGAAGCCATATTTACCAGTTTACAGCCTATTTTTCAATAAGGGTGCATAAAATTCAT